>QHSV01000429.1 GCA_003221655.1 Candidatus Rokuibacteriota bacterium | reverse complement strand
GAGCCCGGCGGCGGCGAAGAAGACGACTGCGGGCGCGATTGCGGTCACGTGCCAAGCGCCTCGGCGCCGCGCTGCCCGAAGAGCCCGGCGGGCCGCACGACGAGGATCCCGATGAACAGCAGCAGGTAGAGCACTTCCTTCCACGCCGTGCCGATCACGTACGAGCCGATCACCTCGACCGCGGCGACCACCAGCGCGGCGATGAGCGCGCCCACCATGTCGCCGAGGCCGCCGAGGACGACGGCGACGTAGGCGATCAGCACGAACTGCAGGCCGGCGGTCGGGTACACGGGATAGATCGGCGCCAGCAACACGCCGGCCGCGCCGACGCAGACGATGCCGACCGCCCAGGTGACCGCGTAGACGCGGTCAGTGTCGATGCCCATGAGCGCCGAGGCCTGCCGGTCCTGTGCCGTCGCGCGCATGACCTTGCCGGTGTACGACCAGCGCATGAACGCGAAAAGCCCGGCGGTGAAGCCGACGGCGACGACGAACGCGACGATCTGCGCCACGTTGAACGCGGCGCCCCCGAACCGCACGACGACCGCGTAGTAGTCGGTCCGCACGAAGCGGGCGTCGGCGGTCCACAGGACGAGGGCGAGGTTCTGGAGCGCGATCGACAGCCCGACCGTCGTGAAAATCTGAACGTTGTGCGAGGCGTGGATGACCGGACGCATCACCGCGCGGTAGCTCGCCCAGCCGACGGCGAAGAAGAGCGGCAGCGACACGACGAGCGTCAGATAAGGATCGAAGCGGAGCAGCGAAAACGCCCAGAAGGCGAGGTACATGGCGAGCATGAGGAACTCGCCATGGGCGAAGTTCACGACGCGCATCACGCCGAAGATGAGTGTGAGCCCCACGGCGATGAGCGCATAGATGCCGCCGAGGAGGAGCGTCGAGGCGATCAGCTGGGGAATGACGTGCATGGGTGTCGGCCTATCGAAAGCGCCGCGGAGTGTCGAGCGGCGCCCCGGCAGCGCAATGGGCGCTGCGAGCGTTGGGAGGTCCGGGGGCCCATGTCTGGGCCCCCCATCTCCTCGGCCCCGGCTACTTCCGCTGGTCCCAGGGGCCGAGCGGAATCCACTTGGCGCGATTCGTCGTGAACTCCTCGGGCCACACGGTGACGAGCGAGCCGTTCTGCCACTGGAGCATGTAGTGCTGCACGCGCGCGTTCGAGTTCTGGCCGGTCTCGTCGAACTTCACGCCCCAGCCGTTGACGCCGGACCCGACCGGCAGATCGAGCGACATGACGGCGGCGCGGAACTTGTCGAGGTCGTCGCTCTTGGCGGCGTCGAGTGCCAACTTCAGGACCCAGAGACCGCCGCCCGCGAGCTGATGCCCGCCCGCCAGCACGTCCGCGCCGGTCTTGGCCTTCACCGCCTCGCGGAAGGCGCGCTCGATCTGCTGGCCCTCGGGCCGGAACTTCTCGATGATCAGGCCCGGACCCGGCTCGAGCAGCGCGAAGGGCCCGTTGGCGTCGTTGCCGAACGCCTTGCCGAAGCCGGGGTTGCCGTAGCCGGTCGCGCCCGCGTGTACGACGGCCTTGACCTGGAAGTTCTGCTCGCGCGCCTGGCGCCAGAACAGGATGGCGTCCTGGTCGCGCGAGATGTGATGCAGGACGTCGGGGTTCGCGTTCTTCAGCTTGAGGATGATCGGCGTGAGGTCGTTGGTCGTGAAGGTGTAGTACTCGAGCCCGACCTCCTGCATGCCGAACTCCGCCTTAGCGCGCTGGCGGGCCGACTCGGTCACGCTCTGGCCGTAGGACGTGTCCTCCGAGAGGTACGCGATCTTCAGCTCGTTGGTCTTCTTGCCGAGGCGGTGGGCCAGGTGCTTGGCGATGAACTCGACGTTGTACCAGCCGAAGCCGGTGCCGTCGATCTCGGTGCGGAACACGTTCTTCAGATTTCGGCGCGTGAACCGCGGATCGACGCAGGACGTCTCCCAGTAGATGACGTTCTGCCGCGACGCCGCCTCGCTGGCGGCGCCGCAGAGCGAGGAGGAGAACGTGCCTGTGATGATCTTGACACCTTCCCGCGTGGCCAGCCGCGTTGCCTCGGAGGCAACCGCGGTGGGATCGGGGCCGTCACCGACCGCGAAGACCAGCTTCTTGCCCATCACGCCGCCGAAGCGGCTGTTGATGAGGTCGCGCATCATCTCGTAGCCCTCGAGGTGGAGCTTGCCCTGGACGGCTAGATTGCCGGTGAGCGGCTCCAGCACCCCGATCTTGTACTCGCCGCTAGGCTGCTGCTGTCCCTGCACGGCGCCGACGCCGAGCGCCAGCGCGACCAGACCAACGACCGCCGCCCACTTCGTGTTCCTCATACCCCGGCTCTCCTCTCGAGGATGTGCCGCTCTGCGCCCGACGTCGCCCGCGATTCTGGGGCCGGGGTCGGTCAGCGTCAAGCGTCGCGGCGACGTCGCAGGATGGATGGGGCGAACTCCCCTCGGGCACGGCGCCAGCAGCCTGCGGGAGCTTCAGTGATATCCTGCGGCGCAAAAGGGATGTCGGCCTGGAGCGTCTCTCGCTGCTGTTTGTGTACGCCACAGGTTGTGGCGTCAGCGCGTGCATGTTGCTTCTGGTCCTGACCGGTGAAGCGTTATCGGGACAGCGATGGAACTCAACGATCCTCGCTGGGCTAGCTTGAAGGGTGGCTATGGCGTGCCATTTGACCCACGCCCGGCGTTGTTCCAACTCGCGGACGGCACCGATATCCAGGGCGCATGGGGTCAACTCTGGGACGGGCTGCACCACCAAGGGGATGTCGGCGAAGCATCCTACGCCTGCGTGCCGCATCTCGTCCGAATTCACGAAGCCCGGGGAATGCCGGACTGGAACACGTACGCCATCGTGGCAACGATTGATCTCGCTCGCGATCGCCGTCGAAATCCACCGATTCCGGCATGGCTGGGCACAGAGTACGCAGGCGCTATCGAACACCTTGCCGGACTCGCTTTGAGAGAATTGTCCATAGAAGATACTGCGGCTTACATGACCATAAGCGATTTCACTCGATGATTCTGAACAGAGCGTCTGCCGCTGTGGCCTCGTCGGGCGTGACGTCCAACTACCCGGTCGTCATTGCGGGCGTCGATGGACAGCGGTACCTGGTGTCAATGCTCGGAGATAACGTGCAATGGGTCCACACAACGTACGTGCATCCGGTGGAAGAGCGGTTCTCCGGAGCGGCGCCCGTGAGGAGATCCAACTCGAAGAGGTGCCCGCCGACCAGCGCGCACCCATCTTGAGGGCGTACCTGCAGCAAGCACCGGGAGCGCGACCTCACGTGCTCGTGAACAAAGATGCAGCGCTGGCAGAATTCCAAAAGGTCGCCGCAGCATTTCCGGTCTTCCGGGTCGTACCACCGCGCGTCTAACTGCTGAGCGCCAACGGTCAGATGGACAGGCCTTGACTGAGACGGATCCAGCCAAGCCCCAGCATCTCACGACCGAGTATGCTGCTCAGTTCGGCGACGAGGAGGTCGCGGCCGCGTACCGACACCGGCCGCCCTATCCGGCGGAGACTTTCGCCATCCTTGAGCCACTGCTCGGATTGCACCCGCGATGCGTTCTTGAGCTTGGCGCAGGCTCGGGCGACTTCACCGTCGGCCTCGTGCCGCGCGTCGACCACCTCATCGCTGTCGAGCCCTCACGCTCTATGCTCGAGCGAGCGGTACATCGCGACGGCGCCGTCGGTGCCCATGTCGAGTGGCTCGCCATCGCCGCAGAAGACTATGCGTTCGACCGTCGCTATTCCGCCGTCGTTGCGGCAGAGGCCTTTCACTGGCTCGACTGGCACGCCGTGCTGCCTCGCATCGCCGACAGCCTGGTTCCTGGTGGTCATCTGATCCTGGTAGAACGCACTCTGGTCGAGCCTCTGCCGTGGGAGCCGGATCTGCGCGTGCTGATTCGCGAGTACAGTTCCAACCAGGACTACGTGCCATACGACACCGTGACAGAGCTAGAAGCGAGAGGGCTCATCACCGTCAGCGGGCGAGCTCAGACCAAAGCCATGTCTTATCGCCAGCCCGTCGATAGCTACGTCGAGTCCTTCCATTCTCGGAACGGCTTCTCTCGTGCGCGGATGCAGGCCGGACGCGCCCAAGAGTTCGATGACAAGCTCAAGGCCCTTCTCTGTCGGTACTGCCCAGACGATACCGTCAGGCTGGCGGTGCAGGCCCGCATCGTCTGGGGTCGACCGGTCGCCATGTGAGGCGGGAACAAGGTGGAGATTGGTTTCTTCTTCTGGCCGTACGACGTCGCCCTCGTGCGCGCGATGGCCGAGGCGGCGGATGCCTTCGGCTACGACATGGTCGGCATCGCGGATACCCCGGGCATCGCGATGGACCCCTGGGTAGCGACGACGCTCCTGGCCGGCCGCACGCAACGCGCGCGGGTCGCGGTCTGCGTCACGAACCTCGTCACCCGGCACCCCGCCGTGTCGGCCGCGTCGATCGCGTCGGTGAGCCTTCTGGCTCCGGGGCGCGCCCTGCTCGGCATCGGCGTCGGCCACAGCGGCACGCGAAATCTCGGAGCGCCCACCCTGCCGGCGAGCGAACTGGCGGAGGGTGTGGTGTTCGTCAGAGAGCTCTTGCGGGGGCGGCCGGCCTCCCATCGCGGCGGGACCGCCCATCTGCCGTGGGTGAAGGAGCCCAGCCCTGTCTTCCTCGCAGCGTCGCACCCGCGCTCGCTCCGAGCCGCCGGGGCCACCGCCGATGGCGTGTTCATCAACTACGGACTCGGCGCCAGCGACGTGAAGTCATCGGAGGGAACGGTCCTGGAGGCGGCGCGGGCGGCCGGACGGAAGCCGGACGAGGTCGAGATCTGGCAGATCGCGTGCCTGGACTGTAACGCCGACGGCGACGTCGCTCGCCGGAAGATCGGCGCGATCCTGGCGTTCGTGTCGGCGTACGTGATGGGCGGCGGGGATCTCGCGCGCCGCGGCGTGCCGCCCGAGCACCGCGGGCCGCTGCTCGAGTTGCGCCGCCGCTACAGCACGCGCCCCGGCGAGGCCGACGCGGCGCTCGTCGCCGAGCTCGGCCTGTTCGACTATCTCTCGCGCCGCCTCGCGGTGTGTGGCACGCCCGAAGAGTGCCTATCGCAGGTGCGCGCCGCCCGGGCGGCCGGCGTGCGTCGGCTCATGTTCTCCGTCAGCCTCGCCGCCGATCCCGTGAGCGCCGTGCAGCTCTTCGGCGAGAAGGTGCTCCCCGCGCTGCGCTCCGGAGGAACACCATGCCGAGGCTGAACCAGGTCCGCTGCAGGATCGGTGACCACTCCTGGTTCGCGTACGCCGACATGGACGACGTCGACGGCCTGTATTCCGAGTACAAGGCGAAGGGCGTGAAAATCATCCAGGAGCTCGTCAACCGGCCGTGGGGCACGAGGGAGTTCTCCATCGAAACTCCCGACGGGCACCGGATTATGTTCGGCCAGGAGATCAAGGTCCCGTAGAATCGCGAGCGATGCCGCGAAACGGGAGTTCCCCCGCCGAGAGCGACCTCTATCCAGCGGTCAAGGCGTTCCTCGAGGCTCAGGGCTACAGCGTCAAGGCGGAGGTCCGCGGCTGTGATGTGGTGGCCACGCGCGGCGACGAGCCACCCGTGATCGTCGAGCTGAAGCTGAGCTTCAGCCTCACGCTCCTGCTGCAGGGTATCGATCGACTCGCGCTGACGGACCGCGTCTATCTCGCGGTCAGCCGACCGCGAGGCCGCCGCGCTCGGCGCGTGTCGGTTCATCGGCGCGACGTGCGCGACCTGTGCCGACGGCTCGGGCTCGGCCTGATGACCGTCGCCCCCGGCCGCGCGGCCGCCGGTGTCGAGGTGATCGTCGATCCCGTGCCCTACCGCCCGCGACGTCGAGTGGCGAGCCTGACCCGCCTGCTCGGCGAGCACGCTCGGCGCGCGGGCGATCCGAACCGCGGCGGCATCACGCGGATGCCGATCGTCACCGCCTACCGCCAGGAGGCCTTGCGCTGCGCGATGCTCATCCAGCGCGGCGGCCACGCGAGCCTGAAGGCGCTGCGCGAAACCGGCCTCGTGCCCAACGCGTCGCGCATTCTCCAGCGCGACGTCTACGGCTGGTTCCGGCGACTCGAGCGCGCGACCTATGGCCTGACCGAGCGCGCACGCCAGGACATCGGGCGCTTCGCGGCGTCCAGCGCGTTGCCTGATTTCGGCGTCGGTGCGACGATGCAGTACTGAGGGGACACATATGTGGAAGCCGAGGAAGACCGTCGGGCAGATGGTCGAGGAAGCCAAGACGCGGATCGAGAACCTGACGATCGAGCAGGTCGAAGCCGAGATGGCTCGTGGTGACGTCCAGGTCCTGGACATCCGCGACGTCCGCGAGCGGCGCAAGCTCGGCTTCATTCCGGGCTCGACCCACGTGCCCCGCGGCATGCTCGAGTTCTGGCTCGACCCGACGTCGCACTACTACACGGGCAAGGTCGATCCGACGAAGCGCATCATCGTGTACTGTGCCGGCGGCCAGCGTTCGGCGCTCGCCGCCGACGTGCTGCGCGAGATGGGGTTTCCCAGCGTCGCCCATCTCGAGGGTGGCTTCACCGGCTGGGCGGCGGCCGGGCGCGCCGTCGACCGCGAGCCCGAGGGCCGCTCATGAGCTCCCGCGGGTTCACCAGCGTCCAGAATCGGTCACATTGACGTCTCCCGCCACCTGACGTAGCGTCCCCTTCATGGCGACGTATCCGGCCCGCACGCGGCGCTGGACCCGCGCGGAGTACGAGCGCTTGATCGACATCGGCGTCTTCCGCGCGGACGAGCCCCTCGAGCTCCTGGGGGGCGAGCTCATCGTGAGCGAGCCCCAGAACAGCGCCCACTACACGGCGATCGGGCTCGTAGAGGACGCTCTCCGCGCTGCGCTCGAGCCGGGCTGGCTGGTGCGGTCTCAGGGTCCCATCGCGCTCGACGACGAGTCCGAGCCCGAGCCCGATGTCGCGGTCACGCACGGCGCTCGTCGAAGCTACAGCCGTCAGCATCCCTCGCGGCCCGCGCTCGTCGTCGAGGTCGCGGAGTCGAGCCTCGCCCTCGACAGAGAGCACAAGGGCAGCCTCTACGCTCGCGCTCGCCTG
Organism: Candidatus Rokuibacteriota bacterium; assembly: GCA_003221655.1. GTDB lineage: Bacteria > Methylomirabilota > Methylomirabilia > Rokubacteriales > CSP1-6 > AR31. The sequence goes on along the minus strand of QHSV01000429.1, from coordinate 537 downwards.
GAGGACTACTGGCTCGTGAACCTGGTCGATCGCGTCCTGGAAGTCTACCGACGGCCTGTCCCGGACCCGTCGTCGCCGTTCGGCTGGCGCTACGCTTCGAAGGAGGTCCTGAGCACCGAGTCCTTCGTCGAGCTCCTGGCCGCTCCAGGGACCCGCATTCTCGTCAGCGACCTCCTGCCCTAGAAAGGAGCTGTCCATGAAAGCCGCCGTGTTCCATGGCCCCCAGAAGCCGCTCACCATCGAGAACGTCGACATCGCGAAGCCCATCGGGCGCGAAGTGCTCGTGCGCACGGTCGCGAGCGGCGTGTGCCACAGCGACCTGCACTTTGTCGACGGCTACTACCAATTCCCCGCGCCCGCGATCCTCGGTCACGAGGCCGCCGGGATCGTCGAGGAAGTCGGCCCGCACGTGACGGAGTTCAAGCCCGGCGATCACGTGATCGCCTGCCTGTCGGTCTTCTGCGGGCACTGCAGCTACTGCCTGACCGGACGGACCCACCTCTGCCAGTCGCGGCCCGTCCGGACACCGCAGGAGCC
>QHSV01000428.1 GCA_003221655.1 Candidatus Rokuibacteriota bacterium | reverse complement strand
GGGAGCCGTCCCTCCTGCTCGGCCGTCGCCAGCAGCCTCAGGAGCGCGACGCGGGGGCCCGGCCCGAGGGCGTCCCGGTCGACGTGCTGGAGGACGAAGACCAGCGAGGGCAGCTGGCGCTCCGCGAGCGGCGCTGTCACCGCGGCCACGCCGGTGAGATGCGCGACGACGGCGTCGCCGCTCGCGTCCACGATCGCCCGCGCCGTCAGCTCGACCTGCCGCTCCCAGGTCGCGATGCGCACCCGCTCGATCCGCCCGGCGCCGGCGTCGAGCCTGACGAGCATCGCGTGGAGATATACATCGAGATGCCTGGCCGAGGCCGTGAGCTCGTCGGCCAGGCAGGCGAACGCGAACGGCGTGTAGGGCAGGACGTAGGTCCGACCTCGGCGTACCGGCGCGCCGCAGCCGGGCATGGTCTCCAGCTTCCGGGCGACGGTCTCGGCGAAGCCGGCGTTGAGCGCCTCGGGGGGCCCGGACGACGAGGTGTGGTAGAGCCCGCAGATTGTGCTCACCATGCCCGCGGTCGCCATGCCACCGAGAAAGCCGTAGCGCTCGACGAGCGCGGTGCGCGCGCCCGAGCGCGCGGCCGCCACCGCGGCGGCCAGTCCGGCGGCCCCACCACCCACGACCACGACGTCGTAGCTAGGACTGGCTCCCACGTCGGCAAATGTACGCCGCCATCGCCCGCGGGGTCTGGATGTTCTCTTCCACGAGATCCTCGTCTGGCATCCAGAAACCAAACTGAGCCTCGATGAAGAGAAGCACCTTCAGCAGCGCCATCGAGTCGAGGCCGGCGAGCTCGAGATTGTCGTCGGGCTGAACCGGATGGCTCCGGGCCATGATGGCGGTGTTGATGAAGGCCGTCACGGCTCTGGCGACCTCCTCGGGGTCGAGCCGGGACATTGCGGGCTAGACACTACCGTCGGCGACGCCATGCGGTCAAGCTCTTGCCACCAGCCGCGGGGCCGGCTGCCGGCGGCGGGTGGGGTCGCGCGACCACGCGGCACGCGTCCGCTGCCCCAGTGCGGCTGGGCTCCATCTGGGCGCGCTGCGTCCGTCGCCGGCTTGTCGGGAACGCGTCGACCCCACCCGCCGCCGTCAGCCGGCCCCGCGCTGGTGGCTGCTTGACTCGGTTCGTTCGGAGGAGATAAGGAACTGGAGATGCTTGGTGCGCCGTTCGATGGCTATCACCGTCGCGAAGTTCCGCCGCCCGATCCGGAGCTGACGGAGGTGGGCCCCGGAACGCCGGGCGGTGAGTACTTGCGCCGGTTCTGGCAGCCGGTGGCGTTCGTCCGGGATCTCGCCGTCACACCGCTGCGGGTGCAGATCCTGGGCGAGGATCTTGTGGTCTTTCGCGATCGCGGCGGGCGCGTCGGCGCGCTGCACCTGCATTGCGCCCATCGCGGGGCGTCGCTCGAGTTCGGGATCCCGGTCGAGCGCGGCATCCGCTGCTGCTACCACGGCTGGGTCTACGACGTCGACGGCCGATGCCTCGAAACGCCCGGGGAGCCGCCGGGCAGTCGGCTCAAGGAGCGCGTCTGGCAGGGCGCCTATCCGACGCTCGAGTTCGCGGGGCTGGTGTTCGCCTACCTGGGACCGCCGGACCGACGTCCGGCGTTCCCGATCTACGATAGCTACGACGTGCCGGGCTACCGGCTGATGCCTGCCGCGAAGTTCGTGCTGCCGTGCAACTGGCTCCAGGTGAAGGACAACAGCATGGACCCGGTCCACACCGCATTTCTGCACGCGCTGAGCAGCGGCTACCAGTTCACGCAGGCATTCGGAGTCGTGCCCGAGATCGACTGGCACCTGACCGAGGCGGGCATGGTCTACGTGGCGACCCGGCGCGTGGGCGATCTCGTGTGGGTCCGCGTGGCCGACTTCATGCCCCCGAACGTGCACCAGTTCACGCGCGAGATCGAAGACGCCGCGGAAGCCAAACCGGCCAGCCGGCCGGTCATCATCCGGTGGGCCGTTCCCAACGACGACACCCACACGACCAACTTCGAGCTCGCGCAGGTGGACCCGGCCTGGGGGCTCACGGCCGACCAGGTGGGCCAGCCGGGTTTCGGGCAATCCGACGACCGTCCCTACGCCGAGCGGCAGCGCTTCCCGGCAGACTTCGACGCTCAGTCGAGTCAGCGGGAGATCGCGGTCCACGCCCTCGAGAATCTTGGATCGGCGGACCGCGGCGTGATCATGCTCCGGCGCATCGTCCGCGACGGAGTCCGGGCGGTCGCGCGGGGCGGCGATCCCGTCGGGACCCAGTGGCCCGAGGGAAAAATCATCCGGACCTTCACGCAGGACGTCGTGCTCCGCGTCGCGCCGGCGCCGAGCCCGGAGGCCGATCGGCACCTCCTGCGCGCCACCGGGCGCTCCGTGATCGCGACCGACGGCTAGAGCCTCGCCTCGTCGATCTTCAGGCCGAGCGCGTACCGGCCGATCAGCTCGTAGTGCGTGAGGCGCCCCTGCAAGTGCTGGGTGATCACGTGGATGTCCTGGAAGTGCCGCTGGAGTAGATGGTCCTCGTAGGCGGCGGTCGCGCCCGCGAGGTTGTAGAGACTGTCGATGATCTGGGCCGCGAGCCGGATCCCGTGCGTGGTGGCCAACCTCATGTTCGCGCGATGGTCCAGGGTGATCGCGCTGTTGACGCTCGCCGCCCAGATCTCGCGAACCGCTTCGAACAGAAACGCCCGGCCCGAGCGCAGCGCGGCCTCGGCCTGGCCGACGGTCATCTGCACCATCGACTGATCGCGCAGCAGCGCCTGCATGGCGCGCGGGGTCTTGGCGCCGGCCAGCTCGCCGAACGTCTCCAGGCACGTGCGGGCCATGCCGAACGCCACCGCGGCGTCGCCCGAGGCGAACAGCAGCGTTCTTGGAATCCGGTAGAGTGGCGCGTCTTCGATGAGCGGCGCGGTCTGCGAGAGAACCGTGCGATCGGTCGGCACGAAGACGTCGTTCACGGCGAAGTGGTGGGTGCCGGTGCCGCGGCCGGCAGCGCATCGTACGCGGCGCGCATGTCGGCGAACTCCGTGTCGGCCGGAACGGGCGGGACGACCCGCGCGTGGAGCATCGAGTACCGTCCCGGCGGATCCACGAACGAGGCGTCGGTGTGCCAGAGGCGATTGCCGAGCGTGTAGTGGCGCCGGCGATCGTCGGCCTTGCCGACTTCCTCGATCACCTGGACATAGGTCGGCAGGTCGAGCTCGCCGCCGCCGATGACGCGTGGGACTGCCATGTGGAACAGCCCGGCGTCCGCCATCGCCTCGAAGAGCGGGCGCGGCAGCTCGCGCCGCGCGTCGATCTCGTCGGCGGCGGCGCGGATCTGCGGCACGAGCTTGAGTGCAGCGTCGAGCGGCGAGCGGCCGTCGGTATCCAAGGGCGGGAGCTCGCGAGCTAGGAGCCGGCCGCGGCGAACGCGGGCTGCTCGATGTCGAGGGTCGTCACGCGACGGAGCTCGCGGCGGTAGTTCGCGTCGTCGAACGGCCGCGCGCGGTGCATCGTGGCGCGGTTGTCCCAGATGACGAGATCGCCGACGCGCCAGGCGTGACGGTAGACGAACTCCGGCTGGGTCGCGTGCTCCATCAGATCGCGGAGGAGCAGCCGTCCCTCCGGGATGGGCCAGTCGATGATCCGCGACTGGTGCGACGCCAGATAGAGCGAGCGCCGGAGCGAGCGCGGAATGGTGCGGACGAGCGGATGGATGGCGCCCTTCAGCTTCTCCTGCTCCTCGGCCGAGAACTCGAAGCCGAGGACGTGGCGCGAGTATGCGACCGAGTGATGGGCGCGAAGCCCCTCGAGCTGCGCCTTCATGTCCGCCGGCAGCGCATCGTACGCGGCGCGCATGTCGGCGAACTCCGTGTCGGCCGGAACGGGCGGGACGACCCGCGCGTGGAGCATCGAGTACCGTCCCGGCGGATCCACGAACGAGGCGTCGGTGTGCCAGAGGCGATTGCCGAGCGTGTAGTGGCGCCGGCGATCGT
>QHSV01000427.1 GCA_003221655.1 Candidatus Rokuibacteriota bacterium | reverse complement strand
CGGTGGGGTCTTGATCTTTCCCCTGGTGGCGCTCGCTGTCTTGAAGCTGGGCTGGCGACCAGCCGCGTTCCTCTCCGGTCTCGTCGTGCTCATGTTGCTTCCCCTGGTCCTGTTCATCCGCCGCTCTCCGGAGAGCATGGGGTTGCTTCCAGACGGCGAGCGTAGAGCCGCTCACGACCCATCAGAGGGTGCGAGCAGGCCCGTGCATCGGCTCAGGGACACCCAGGAGTTCACGGCCAGGGAGGCGTTACGGACACCGGCCTTCTGGCTGCTCGCCGCCTTCCATGGATTGCGCAATATTCCCTATAGCGGAGTATCCGTCCACCTGGTGCCGCTGCTGGTTTGGAAAGGGCTGGACGAGGCGACGGCGGCGGTGTTCGTTGGGCTGACGGCCCTCAGTACCGTCATCGTGCGGCCGCTGACCGGATGGCTCGGTGACCGGCAGTCGAAACAGAGGATCGGCGCGGTGGGTGTACTACTGGGTGCCCTGGGCCTCGTCGTGCTGACGTACATCGACGGTGCGCTCTGGCCGATAGTCTGCTTCGCCATCCTGTTTTCGTTTGGTGATGGCATCAACTCCGTGACGTGGGCGCTCGTCGGCGACTGTTTCGGTCGCACCCATTTCGCCACGATCCGTGGCTGGATCAGCATGTTCCAAAGTTTTGCCTCGATGCCCGCCGCGGTGTTCACCGGCTGGATCTACGATCAGACGCAAAGTTACACGTATGCGCTGATTGTTTTCATCATCTGCTACGGCGTGGCTGGGCTGCTCTTGTGGCTGGTCCCTCACCCCAAACGACCAACGCGGCTCGAGGTCCAGGCAGGGCAGGCGCTGAGCATCCAACCCTGAGCGCCTTCGCTATCTTCAGGTTGATGACCACGGCGCCACGCGAGCACGCGTAGGCGCGGCGGCAGCCCATTACGGCGAAAGCCCGTAGGAAGCCCGCCGCCACGGTCAAATGCCACGCCTTTTTCATCCTCATGACGTCGCTCCTTTCATCGCTTCCAGGCGCGTTGCGCCTCGACCACCGCGCGCTGCCCCAAAGTCGTCCCCCTGGAAGCCAGCTCTCTTAACCCCGGGGCTGGTCACTGTCGAGCCATCGTAAGGGGTCGGCTGGCCAGAAATCACCCGACCGGGGCCGATTGACCATGACCCGGCGACGGGGTAAGTGCCCACGTCATCAGCAGTTGTCCTGATTGTCCGGAAATGGTCCGCGTCTTGCGGTCTCTCCTGACATGCGGCTCGCCGCGAGACCCTTCCTGACCTCGGTCCTCGTCATCGTCATGCTCGCGGTCGTCGGTTTCCTCTGCTTCCACGCGGTTGGCAAACTCGTGTCCGTCAACCGGGAGATCGCGACCCGCACCGTCCCCGCGGTCCACCTCACTGCCTCCACCCGCGAGGCGATCGCGCCGCTCGTGCGGTTCGAGATGCGCGCGGTGGTGCTGGGCGACGCGCGCTACGCGACGGCGTGGACCGAGCGGGCGTCGCGGGTCGCCGAAGATCTCGAGAAACTCGCGGGATACGTGCAGAGCGAGCAGGAGGCCGTGAAGCTTGGCGCAGCGCACGCCGCGTTTGATGGGTATCGCCGCATCGTCACCCAGGAGCAGGCGCTCGTTCGAAGCGGCGACCGCGCCCGGGCCCTGCACTTGACCGACGCCGAGGCGCGGCCGCTCGCCGAGGAGGTCCAGGAGAGCCTGGACGGGCTGATGGCGGCGATCCACACGCGGGTTCTCGCGGCGCAGGCCGAGGCTGCGCGCCTCGAGGCGCGCACGTGGACCGGAGTGCTGATCGCGCTGGGTGCGGCGGTCGGCCTGGCGTTACTCGTCGCGCTCGAGAACGCCCGCCTCTACGCGGAAGCGCAGCATTACATTCGACAGCTGCTGGACCAATCGCGGCAGCTCCTCGACGCCAAGGTCGCCGCGGAACGGGCGAGTCGGGCCAAGGGCGAGTTTCTTGCTTCGATGAGCCACGAGCTCCGCACCCCACTCAACGCGGTGATCGGATTCTCCCAGGTGCTCGCGAACAAGACGTACGGAGAATTGAACGAGCGTCAGCTCGAATATCTGACGACGATCCTCGCCGGGGGCCGGCACCTCCGCAAATTGGTCGATGATGTGCTCGATCTGGCCAAGGTTGACGCTGGGCGCTTGACCCTCGACCTCAACCGCGTGGCCGTCGCCGACGACATCCAGGAGGTCGTCGGCGTCGTCCAGGCGCTGGCGCGCGAGAAGAAAATCACGGTGAGCGCGGACGTGGACGATGCCTTGCCCACGATCACGGCCGACCGGCACCGGGTGCAGCAAGTAATCTACAACCTGTTGAGCAACGCGATCAAGTTCACCGGCCCGGGCGGGCACGTCAAGGTGACGGCCGATACGTCCAGTGAAGCGCTGGCGGCCGGCGAGAGCGCGACGCGTGCGCTGCGGATCATGGTCGCGGACACCGGGATTGGTATCAAGCCCGAGGATCAGGCCCGGGTTTTTGATGCGTTCGAGCAAGTCGACTCTTCGTACGCCCGCGAGCAAGGCGGGACGGGGTTGGGCCTCGCCTTGACGCGAAAGCTCGTCGAGCTCCATGGCGGAACGATCCGCGTGGAGAGCGAAGGCGTCAAGGGCCGAGGCAGCGTGCTGACGGTTCTCCTTCCGATTGCGCCCCCCGTGGCTTGACACCGGGCTCACTTCGTCTGATTCTCGCCCCACCAAGCCATCCGGGAACGAACGAACCTAGACGAGCGCGGAGGACCGACATGGGCGGATATACCCGACGGGACGTGCTGAAGCTGGGGGGCGGGGCCGCGGCGGCGGGGCTCGGGTTCCCGGCGGTACTCAGGGCCCAGCAGAAGGAAGTCATCATGCTGGGCCTCTGGTCGTTCACCGGCGCTTTTTCCGACGTGGGCCCCGTTCTCGACCGGGGCATGAAGCTGGCCCTCGACGAGCGGGGGATGAAGGTGCAGGGCAAGTCCATCAAGTACATCACCCGGGACGATGAGACCAAAGCGGGCAGCGCCACGCGCCGGGCCGAGGAAGCGGTCGACTCCGACGGGGCCAAGTTCATCATCGGCCCGTGGTCGTCCGGCGTCGCCTTGGCCGTCTCGGAGGTCGCGAAGCGGAAGAAGGTGTTCCACTACTTCAGCGGAGGCACCGAGGACATCTCGGGCGCGCGCTGCCACCGCTACTCGTTTCAGTGGGCGGCGAGCCCGTACACGGCCGCCAAGACCGTGGTGGACACCTTCATGCAGGCCAACCCCAAAGCCAAGCGCTGGCACCTGCTGGTCGCTGACTACGCCTTCGGCTGGTCCGTCGAGAAGTACGTGAAGGAAGTGGGCAAGGGGCATGGGATCGAGTTCGTGGGCGCCGACCGGCATCCGCTCGGCGAGCGCGAGTTCTCGAACTACGTCACCAAGGCGGCGGGCCACAAGCCCGACGTGGTGGTTATGATCAACTTCGGGCTCGACGCCGTCACCGGCGCGCGCGAGATCTTCAACTTCGGGCTC
>QHSV01000026.1 GCA_003221655.1 Candidatus Rokuibacteriota bacterium | reverse complement strand
CTCCGCCACCTCGTCGTCGGCCTGGGTGGGCCGGCGCACGGCGTGCCGCGGGAGACGGGCTTCGATATCACCGTCGCCTCCGAGATCATGGCGATCCTCTGCCTGGCCCGCGACCTCCAGGACTTCAAGGCGCGCATCGAGCGCGTGGTGGTCGCCGACCGTGGCGAGGGGGCCCTGGTTACTGCGCGCGAGCTTCGCGCCGCGGGCGCGATGGCCGTGCTCATGAAGGACGCGATCAAGCCCAACCTCGTCCAGACCCTCGAGGCCACGCCCGCGCTCGTCCACGGCGGTCCGTTCGGCAACATCGCCCACGGTTGCAACAGCCTCATCGCCACCCGGCTGGCACTCAAGCTCGGGGAGGTCGTGGTCACCGAGGCCGGCTTCGGCAGCGATCTTGGCGCCGAGAAGTTCGTGGACATCAAGTGTCGCACCGGGGGGCTGGCGCCGTCGGCGGCCGTCATCGTCGTCACGACGCGCGCCCTCGCGATGCACGGCGAGGAGAACCTCGCCAAGCACGTCGAGAACGTGCGCCTCTACGGGCTGCCGCCGGTCGTCGCGCTGAATCGCTTCGCCGAGGATACCGACGAAAAGGTGAGCGCCGTGCTGTCCGCGTGTCGAACTCTCGGGGTGCCCTTTGGGGTGTCGCGCGGCTGGGAGCTCGGTGGTGCCGGCGTGACGGACCTCGCCGGAACCGTCCTCGACGCAGTCCGTTCCGGCGGCGGCGCGGGCCCCCGGTACCTCTACCCGGACGAGCTCGGGCTCGCGGCGAAGCTCGAGACGATCGCCACGCGGGTCTACGGCGCCGACGGTGTGACGTTCGCACCGGCGGCCGTCGCCAAGCTGGCGCGTTTCGAGGCACTGGGGTACGGCCGCCTGCCAGTGTGCGTCGCGAAGACGCAGAATTCCCTCAGCGATGATCCGAAGCGGCATGGTCGGCCCCGGGGCTTCAGGGTCACGGTCCGTGATGCCGCGCTCTGCGCCGGCGCCGGCTTCGTCGTCGCCTATGCGGGCGACATCCTCACGATGCCGGGCCTTCCGAAGGTGCCCGGCGCCGAAGGCATCGACATCGACGAGAGCGGCAACATCGTCGGGCTCTTCTGAGGGACCTCCTCGAGCCTGTGCTAGTATCGCTCAGGTGATGCGCGACGTCCTTCTCGGAACCGACAGCCCACCACCGAACCCGACGCGGCGGCGCCCCGCGACGCTCCTCTCGCTTGGCGAGGACCTGGCGGAGGAGTGACGCCGTGGACGAGGCGACCGAGCGGCCCGTCGATCTCGCGGTGGCGCTGCGCTGGCTCGGCGGCGACCAAGGGCTCTTGCGCGAGCTGGTCGGCATCTTCGTCGACGACGGGCCCAAGCGACTCGAGGCGCTGCGCGCGGCGATGACCGCGGCCGACGTCCAGCAACTCGAGCAGGTCGCGCACAGCCTGAAGGGCTCGGCGGCCATCCTGGGAGCCGCGCGACTTCAGGAATCGGCGCTGGCGCTCGAGGAAGCGGCCCACGACGGACGCGCCGAGAGCGGCGTTCATCTCGTCGCGCAACTCGCGCGCGAGGTCGAGCAGGTCATCGCCTTTTTCGCCGATCCTGCCTGGCAGGAGCGGTTAGACGTCGAGCCGTCGCCGTGAGGGTGTTGATCGTCGACGACGAGCCGATCGTCCGTCGCTTGCACGAGGCCTCTCTGACCGGGTGGGGGTTTCAGGTCGTCACGGCGTCCAGCGGCGAGCAGGCCTGGGAGATCTTCCAGCGGGACGACCCGCCGTCGCTCGCCATCCTCGACTGGACGATGCCGGGCATGGATGGCCTCGAGTTGTGCACGAGGGTTCGCTCGATGGGCCGGGAGCCGAAGCCCTATCTCATCTTCGTGACGGCCAAGGCTCGCACCCAGGACATCGTGACCGGCCTCGGGGCCGGCGCCGATGACTACATCGTGAAGCCCTTCGAGCGGGAGGAGTTACGCGCGCGCGTCCAGGTCGGCTTCCGTATGCTGGAGCTCCAGGCGGCGCTCGCGGATCGCGTGCGAGAGCTCGAGGAGGCCCTGACGCGGGTGAAGCAGCTCCAAGGGCTCCTCCCGATCTGCTCGTACTGCAAGAAGGTCCGCGACGACCAGAACTACTGGCAACAGGTCGAGACCTACATCGAGGGTCACTCCGACGCCCAGTTCACGCACGGGATCTGTCCGGAATGCCGCCAGAAGTACGTCGAGCCCGAGCTCGAACGGCTGCGCCGGATCAGACAAGCACGGTCCGGTGAGCCATGATCGCGCTGCGTCGGGCGGACGCCCGTGGGCACTTCGATTTCGGCTGGCTCGACACCCGCCACACGTTTTCCTTCGGGGAGTATTACGACCCTAACCAGATGGGGTTCCGCACGCTCCGTGTCATCAACGAGGACTGCGTTCAGCCCGGTCGCGGGTTTCCGACCCACGGGCACCGAGACATGGAGATCGTCACCTACGTGCTCGAGGGCGCGCTCCAGCATCGAGACAATCTGGGGACCGGCTCCGTGATCCGGCCCGGGGAAATCCAGCGCATGAGCGCGGGGACCGGCGTCACCCACAGCGAATTCAACGCCTCCGCGAGCGAGCTCGTTCATTTCCTCCAGATCTGGATCGTCCCGGACCGTCATGGACGCGAGCCGAGCTACGAGCAGAAGACCATCCCCGACCCGGACAAGCGCGGCACGCTCCGCCTGATTGCCAGCCCCCGGGCAAGCGCCTCCGTCGTGACCCTCCATCAGGACGTGCGCCTCTACTCGGTGCTGCTCGAGCGCGAGCAAGAGGTGGTTCACGAGCTCCGCCCTGAGCGTCACGCGTGGGTACAGGTCGCGCGCGGCGCCGTCACGCTGGACGGCCAGCCCCTGTGGCACGGGGACGGCGCCGCCGTCAGCGCGCAGCCCTCGCTCCGGCTCATCGGCGTCGAGTTCGCAGAGGTGCTGGTGTTCGACCTCGCGTGATTGAAGATCGGGGGGCGAGCGCCGCTCCCCCCGATTCCCCCCACCGGGGTTCCCCTCAACGTTGCTAAGGCGGCGTGAGAATGGTTTCGGGGGGCGGGGGGCTCGGTCGTAGTCGGGCTCTTGCGGATTCCCTGGCGGCGGCCAGCTTCTGCCGGGCGAGGATGCTCAAGCAGCGCCACGGGCTCAACGGGCGGCTGACGACGCTGACCCGGCCCTGCTTGATCGCGGACAGCACCGATTCGACGGACAGGTCGGACTCGATGAGAGAGAAGGTCGTTCCGAACTGGTCGGCGAGGTGACTGTCGGAGGTTCCGAGCAGGGGCAGGCCCACCGCGCTGGCCAGCTTGACCGCCGCCCGGTTGAAGTCTACGCGGGCCGTGTAGAAGTGACTGAACTCGATCGCGTCGAACAGATCGAGCTCCTGCCACAGCCGCTCCCGAAGACAGAAGGATGCCGGGAACAACGGGTGGGGCGCGGCGACGAGCCACTCGGGCGTCCGATAGCGGCGAAGGTCGGCAAAGGTCCGGAGCTTGTCGGCCGCGACATCGGCGTTGTAGACGAGGACGTGCCGGCCCTCCACCGTGGCCTCCACACCAGGGATCAGCAGGACGCCGCGGTCGCGCGCGTAGGCGGCCAGCTCGTCGCTGAAGGTGATCGTGTCGTGATTGGTGATGCTGAGCACGCGGTAGCCCTCGCGGGCCGCCCGCGCGATCATCTCACGGGCGCTATAGGTGATGCTGAGCTCCGCCTCCCGCGTGTGGAGGTGCAGGTCGGCCCGGAGCCGCACGTTCACGCTGTCACCATCCGTCCGGCGAGCGGCCCTGCCGCCGGAACGACGCTCCGGTCGGCGCGGTGGCACAAGCGAAGCGCCGCGGGGCGCACAAACCCTCCACCCTGATCATCGTGCCGTTTTCCGGAGCAAGGGCGATACCAAGCGGGTAGGGCGGGCCCAAGCGCGCGTCTTGATTGATGTTGCCTCGAGATGATCTGGCTGGTGAAGACCTCCGGGGGCTGGATTCTTTCCGCCTGGTGGAGACCTGACCGGCGGACCTGATCCAGATCCGCCGGGATGTCAAAGAACTTGCCGCCCAGGGTGCTAGTTTCTTATGTGGGCAGGGAATGTCTCCTTGTGAAATCAATAGTTTCCGGATACGCCCCAGGATGGCAAGGCGATTGCTACCAGGATTACAATTAGGCGGCCCATGAAATTTCTCGAGCGCGTGATCGGGCGGTGGCGGCCGCAACGGCCACGTTACGCATTGGCTTTGGCCGGCGGCGGCGTGATCGGCGGCATGTACGAGGTAGGCGTGATCGCCGCGATCGAGGAACGGCTCAACGGTGCCAGCGGCTTCGACATCTACGTGGGCTGCAGCGCAGGCTCGGTCGTGGCTTCGCTGCTCGCCAACGGCGTTCGCGCTTCCGAGATCTATCGCATCATCGAGCAGGACCTCGAGCACCCGCTGAACTTCCGGCGGGGCGCCGTCTACGCCTCGAACTCGTTTCGCCACGCGGCGGGCCGGTTCGGGCGGCTCCTCTGGGCCGTCGGCAAGAACGCGATGACCGGGATGCGCGAGTCGGTTCCCGATATGCTCGCCGCCGCGGAGCGCGATCTGCCCTCCGGGTTTTTCTCGCTGGGGGCGCTCGAGCGCTACATGCGCGAGACGTTCGCCGCATTCGGGCTCCAGAACTCGTTCACGGCGCTCGATCGCGTGCTGCTGATCCCGGCGATCGACCTCGACCGCGCGCAGCGCGTCGTATTCGGCCGCAACGAGCTCCAGTACGTGGCGATCAGCGAGGCGATCGCGGCGTCCTCGGCGATTCCCGGGTTTTTCGAGCCCTACACGTTGCGGGGTCGAGATTACGTGGACGGCGGCGTGGGCTTCAGCGGCCACGCGGACCTCGCGGCCGAGGCGGGCGCGGGCGTCGTGATCGTCGTGAATCCGCTCGTGCCGAGCCCCGACAGCGGTGACGTGCCCCTGCGCAATCGCGGCCTGTACACGATCATGGAGCAGGCCGGCCGCATCTACAGCCAGAACCTCTTGCAACTCGGCCTGTCGACGCTCCGGATCAAGCACCCGAGCACCGAGTTTCACCTGATCCAGCCCGGGCGAGAGCAGACGCCCCTCTTCGGACCGTCGATGGGTTTCGAGGCGAGCCGGGCCGCGCTCCGCTACGGGTACAAGTCGACGACGGAATGGCTCGAGGGCCAGGGCCTCCCTCTGCTGCGCCGGCTCCAGGCGGTGCCTCAGCCCGTGTGGTGACCGTGTGGTGACACGGGGGCCTACCGGCGTCCCCCCGCGAGCTTCGACGCTTCCGGTAGTGCGCGGAGCCGACCCATCGCCAGGATCCCGAGCGCCGGCCCGATCGCCAGCGTCGCGAACGCCCATCCCCAACCGACGTGTTTCACCACCAGCGGGATGAGGCAGATCGAAACCATCGTCAGCGCGAAGCCGACGCACGTCTGGGTGGTGAGAGCCGTTCCCACGTACGCCGGCGGTGACAGCTCGGTGATCGCGGTCGAGAACTGGGCCGAGTCCGCGATGACCGTGACACCCCACACGACGCCGACGGCCAAGGTCAGCAGCGGCGGGCCGCCGAAGGTGAGGCCGATCGCCACAGCGCAGGCCCCCGAGAGGGCCATCGCGACCATCGTGAGCGTCGTTCGTCCCCACCGGTCGGAGGCGACACCGCCCGCCCAGCAACCGAGCGCGCCCAGCGCGATCACGATGAATGTAGCGCCGCTCGGATTGAGCCCGGCGTAGCTGCCGCCGCCGCGGATCTCGAGACTCGCTGCCACGAAGGCGGCGATCCACGCCCACATCGCATAGAGCTCCCACATGTGACCGAGATAGCCGAAGCAGGCCAGGCGTGGCCCGCGCTCACGGAAGACCGCGGCCGCCATGCGCACGTCGAAGCGGGCCGACGGGAAGCGGTGAGGACCCTCGGCGACGAAGAGCTGGACGACCGCAGCGCCCGCGAGGGCGAGTGCGGACGCGACGAGCAAGGTTCCGCGCCAGGGAAGCTCCGTCAGGCCCGGGACGAGATGCGGCGTCGCCGAGCCGACGGTGAGGGCGCCGACGAGAATCCCGATCGCGAGCCCGCGTCCCTCTCGGAACCACGTCGCCATGATCTTCATCGCGGGCGGGTAGGCGCCGGCCAGGCACACGCCCGTCGCGAAGCGGAGCAGCAGCGCCGGTCCGAGGCTCGCGGCCCAGAGGGCGAACGCGCCGTTGGCCGCCACGCCCAGCGTGATGCCCACCGTCATGACCAGGCGCGGGGAGAAGACGTCGGGAAGGTTGACGAGCGCGCTGGCGAGCGTGCCGACGATGAAGCCGGCCTGGACGGCAATCATGAGGCCGGCGCTGCCGCCGGCGCCGAGCGCCCACTCGTGCGTGAGCGCCGGCAACACGGCGGACGCGCTGAACCAGAGCGAGAGGGCGAGCAGCTCGGCGAGCGAGAGGAGCGCGAGCTGGCGCCAGGCGGGCGTCACGCCATCGCTACTCGACGATTCCCTTCCGCTTCAGCTCCGCGATCTCGGCGGCCGTCATCCCCAGATCTTTCAACACGTCCTCGGTGTGTTCGGAGGGCATCGGCGCCGCGCTCCGGATCGTCCCGGGCGTGTCGGAGAGCTTGATCGCGATACCGATCTGCCGCACCCGCCCGTGGGTGGGATGCTCGGCGTCCACGATCATCCGGCGGTGCTTGATCTGTGGGTCGTCGACCATCTCGTGGACGTCATAGACCTTCCCGACGCAGACGTCGGCTTTCACGAGCGCCTCGTACCACGCGTCACGGTCGCGCGTCTTGATGAGCGCCTCGATCTCGCGCCGCGCGGCCTCCTCCTCGGCATTGGCCGCGCGCACGAACTGGTCCGAGCTCCGGGCGAAGCGCTTGAAATCGGGCCGGCCGATCGCGTTGCAGAAATTCTCCCAGAGCCACGGCTCGGTACAGCCGATCGTGAGGAGCTTGTCGTCCCGCGTCTCGTAGATGGCGTAGTAGGGATACGAGCCGCTCAGGAACCCCTCGCCCCTCCGGGGCGCCAGGCCGTCGCTGAAAAAGAATCGCATGTTGGGCGTGGCCGCGAGGAGCGAGACGGTCGTGTCGAGGTACGACACGTCCACGTGCTGGCCGCGTCCGGTCCGCTCGCGAGCGAAGAGCGCCAGCATGATGCCGAGGGCGCCGTGCAGGCTCGCCCCGGCGTAGTCGGCGACGAGGTTGAGAGGGATCGCCGGCTTCCGGTCCGGCTCGCCGATCAGGTTGAGGACGCCCGCCAGCGACAGGTAGTTCATATCGTGCGCCGGATAGTTCCGGTACGGGCCGTCCTGACCGAAGCCCGACAGCGAGCAGTAGACGAGTCGCGGGTTGAGCCGGCTCAGGGTGTCGTAGTCGGCGCCGAGGCGCTTCATCACGCCCGGGCGGAAGCCCTCCACGATAACGTCGGCGGTGGCGGCGAGCTTGCGAAAGACTGCCTGCCCCTCCGGCGACTTCATGTTGAGCGTCATGGAGCGCTTGTTGCGGTTGACGAACGTGTGGATCGTCCGGCGGACCCACTCGTCGCTCGTCGCTCGGCCGGGCTCGGGTGTCTCGATCTTGAGGACCTCGGCTCCCATGTCGGCCAGCATCATGGCGGGAAGCTCCGCCGGCGCCACTCGCGCCAGCTCGAGAATCCTGATCCCGTCGAGCGCGCGCATCAGTCCAGATTCCCTTCGAGGCGCGAGGTCAGCGCGCGGATGTCGGGAATGTCCTCGAGATGCGCGAGCTGCTCCGCAACGCCTTCGGCCTCATCCGTGGAAAGGACGGCCGTCGCGCAGGCCAGGAACTTCTCGCGAAGCTCCGCGTCCGATAGGGGCGTGTCGGGATGTCCCCGAGCGCCTCGCGCCTCGCGCGAGAGCGTGCGCCCGTCGCGGAGCTGGACCGTCACGCGGCTCCAGGCATGCTGCTCGACTCCCTCCGGCAGGCCGGGGTCGACGACCATCGTGATCCGTCCCATCAGCTCGCGCATCTCGGGGTTGGCGACCTCTCCATCCGTGAACGAGCCGAAGTCCACCCGGCCTTCCACGAGGGCCGCGGCGGCGCAGAACTGCATCGAGAACTTCCGCTCGAGCGCCGTCGTCGGCCGCGGGTGCGCGAGCACGTCGGGCACGACGCGGTTCACGCCGACCTGGACGGCGGCGATGTCGCGCGGGCGCAGTCGGTGCTCTGCGCGCAGCTCGATGAGCGCGTCGATCGCCGAATGAGTGAGGGCGCACGAGGGGTAGGGCTTGACCGCGATCCCCGACCCCAGCAGCTGCCAGGCACGGCCGAGGCCCTCGAGCGCCTGGTCGAGCCCGTGGGAGGCGCCGAACGCCGACACGTAGCCCTGTCGACCCTCGAGCGCGGTCTCCGACGCGGTCAGCCCCTCGCGCGCGAGCTGGGCGGCCAGGATCCCGTTCCGCGCGGCGTGGCCGGCGTGGTAGGGCTTGGTCATCGAGCCGAAGTTTTCTTTGAGCCCGGAGGCGTGCGAGGCGGCGATGGCGAGCGCGTTGCGCGTCTGGACGACGTCAAGCCCCATGATGCGCGCGGCCGCCGCCGTGCAGCCGAGCGTCCCGATCGAGGAGGTGGTGTGCCACCCGCGGGTGTAGTGGTCCGGGTTCAGAGCCGTGCCGAGCGCGACGTCCACCTCGAAGCCGACGACGTAGCCGAGCACGAGCGCGCGGCCGTCGCCCATCTCGGCTTCCGCGGCGGCGAGCGCCGTCGACAGGAGCGGCACGCTCGGGTGCCCCAGCAGGGCGAAGTTCGTGTCGTCGAAGTCGTGCGCATGCCCGGCGGCGCCGTTGGCCAGGGCGGCCCAGCCTGGCGAGGTCTTGAGCGTCGTGCCGACGACGGTCGCGAGGGCGATGGCACCCTCGGCGCGGACGACCCGGCGCACGATGCGCGCGACGGGCTCGGTGGCCCCGGCCAGCATGACGCCCAGGGTGTCGAGCGCCGCTCGGCGGACGCGGCCGACGGCTTCTGACGGGCAGTCCTCGAGCGATGTTTTGACGACGAACTCGGCGAGGCGGGCGGCGGCACTCATGCAGGGCACGATATCATGAGTATCGCGATGAGGCCCCCGTGAAGGTCCGCTTCCTTGGCTCCGGCGACGCCTTCGGCAGCGGCGGGCGGTTCCAGACCTGCATCCATCTGGAGTCGGGCGCGACCCAGCTCATCGTCGACTGCGGCGCCTCGTCGTTGATCGCGATGCGTCGCTTCGGCGTCGACCCCCTGGCGATCGACACGGTGATCCTCTCCCACCTGCACGGGGATCACTTCGGTGGCGTCCCGTTCCTGATCCTCGACGGCCAGTTCAAGCGGCGCACGCGCCCGCTCGTCGTGGTGGGACCCCCAGGGGTCGAGGCGCGTGTGCGAGAGGCCATGGAGGTGCTCTTTCCGGGCTCGTCGCGGGTCGAGCGGAGATTCGACACCCGCTTCGTCGAGCTGGTCGACCGTGTCACGCTCGAGATCGGCGCGGTGGCGATCACGCCGTTCGGTGTGGTCCACGCGAGCGGCGCGCCGCCCTTCGCGCTCCGGATCGCGTGCGACGGAAAAATCGTCACGTACTCTGGGGACACCGAGTGGACGGACAACCTGATCGACGCCGCGGGCGGAGCCGATCTGTTCATCGCCGAGGCGCTCTTCTTCGACAAGGCGGTCAAGTACCATCTGGATCTCGCGACTCTGCTGAGCCACCGCGCACAGCTCGACTGCCGCCGGCTCGTCGTGACCCACATGAGCGAAGACATGCTCCGGCGGCTCGATGGCCTCGAGGTCGAGGCGGCCGAGGACGGGAAACTGATGGTCGTGTGACCTGTTCCGCGTCCTACGCCTCTCGGTACCAGTAGGGGAGATGCCAGAAGTCGGAGTCCCAGCCGCTTTGGACCACGTCCCGGAGCTTGAGCGAAATGCCCGCCACCTGCGACCGCAAGACGACCGGAATCACGACCACGTTCTGGATCACGAGGTCGTTCATCTTGGTGAAGAGCGCCGCCCGCTTGACTGGGTCCAACTCGGTCTCAGCGGCGAGGAAGGAGCGATCGTACTCTTCATTCCGCCAGCGGGTGATGTTCCGCTCTTGCCACTTGTTGGCCTTCGCCGCTACCGCCCAGGAGGTGAACTGGCGCATGAAGAGCCTGGGGTCGGGTGCGGTCATCAGGATCGAGTACATCTGGATGTCGCTGTAGAAGTGAGAATTCGTGTCGGGATTGGCTGGATCGGAGGAGAAGAAGACGGAGGCGACGACGGACTTGATCTCGATCTCGATCCCGGCCTTTGCGCACGCCTGCTTGACGATCGCCTGCGTCTTCTGGCGGAGCGTGTTGATCGAGGTCTGGTAGACCAGCTTGAGCTTCTTGCCGGCCTTGGCGCGCACGCCGTCGGGACCGCGCTTCCAGCCGGCGGCGTCGAGGAGCTGGTTGGCCTTGTCGACGTTGAACTCCCACCGGGTGTTCTTCGAGGCAAAGCGCGGCGGCCGGTTGAGGTAGTTGGCGGTGACGATGCCGGTGCGTCCGTAGACATGCTCTTGGATGGAGCCGCGGTCGACGAGCAGGTTCAAGGCCTGGCGCACGGCGGGGTCGGTCAGGAGGGGGTGGGGCGCCTTCACGCTCGAGCGCTCGCCATCGACCTCCTTCCACGGGTCGGTGAAGTTGCACTGAATGTGCTCAATGGTGCCGCTGGCCACGATGTCGACGCGCCCCCGGCTGCCCTGCTCGAGACGGTTGAGGACGTCGTCCTCAACCTGGAGGTTCCAGGCGTAGTCGTACTCCCCGGTCTGCAGGACGGCGCGGGCGGCGGAGACGGCGTCGCCCCCGCCCTTCAATTCGAGCGTGTCGAAGAACGGCCGGTTGGAGACGTGGTAGGTCGGGTTCAATTCGGCATGGATCGAGTCGCCCGGCTTGAAGTCCACGCAGCGGTACGGCCCGGTGCCGACCGGCTTAAGGTTGGTGGGCGCCTCACGGGACTTCGCGCCTTTGTAGGCCTCGAAGAGATGCTTGGGAATGATGGCGCGCCTGCCGCAGAACGGGTCCGCCCAGAAAGGCATGGGCTTGTTGAAGCCGACTTTCACGGTGTAGTCGTCGAGCTTCTCCACCTTCTCGATTTCGCTGTAGGAGCCGATGCTCGCGGCGGCGGTGGCGGGATCGACGGCATACTCCCAATTGAAGATCACGTCGTCGGCGGTGAACGGCTGGCCGTCGTGCCAGGTCACGCCCTTCTTGAGCTTCCAAACGACCGAGCGCCCATCCTTGCCCACGCCGCCGTTGCGAACGCTCGGAATCTCGTCGGCCAAAACCGGCACCGGATTGCCGTCGGGATCGAAGGCGGCGAGCGGCTCGTAGAAGATGCGCAGGCCGTCAGAGTTCGTGACGCCGACGGAGAGGTGCGGGTTGAGGAGGGTGGGCGCCTGCCACCAGAGCAGGCGGAGACGGCCTCCGCCGCCCCGCTTGGTCGGCGTGAAGCCGGCGCTCTTCGGCTGGCCCTGGGCGACTCCGGTCACGGGCAGCAGTTGGGCGGCCATAGGTGCGGTCAGGCCCAGCGCAACCATCGTCTGCACGAACGAGCGACGGGAGACGCGGCCCGCCTTGACCTGCTCCAGCAGCTTACGGATTTCGTGTTCGTCCATCGGGGACCCTCCCGCGACTCCACAGACCCGGACCCGCTCCGAATACCCACCCGAGTGGCGCGCGCCGGCTGCTCCGGCGCCGCCTTAATGGCCCGTGACAGAAATCTATCACCCGGCGGGATTATTTCGCACAAGCGGCGGAGTACAAAAGCGACTTGCTCCGCA
>QHSV01000025.1 GCA_003221655.1 Candidatus Rokuibacteriota bacterium | reverse complement strand
ATGCTGATCATGCTGCCGCCATCACTTTGATCGGACTGGTCTCTGATGCTGGTGATCGCCAGCCCTGACGATTACATCGACGACAAGCTCGTGGCGCTGCAGTGCGTAGCTCGCGCGCCCTTGACATCGCCCTGCACCTCCTTTACGTCTGGAGAACCTGGTGCGGGCCATCCTCGATCTCGAAGCGCTGAGCTGTAAGGAGGCAACCATGGGAGAGATCCTCGGGCTCGGCATGACGCATTTCCCGCCGCTCGGCGGCCGCGACGAGGGCATGGCGGGCATCCTGAAGCGCGCGCTCGCAGATCCGGCGCTGCCCGAACGATTCCGACAGCCGTCCGGATGGCCCGAGGCCATGCGGCGGGAGTACGGGAGTGACGAGGGGCGGAGCGCCGCCGTGCAGCATCGAGAATTCCTGGTGACGCACTTCCGCAAGATGCGAAGACTCCTCGACGACTTTCGGCCGGACTTCATCGTGCTGTGGGGCGACGACCAGTACGAAAACTTCAAGGAAGACATCGTCCCGCCGTTTTGCGTGCTGGCCTGCGAGTCGTTTGCGCCGCAGCCGTGGGCCCACGCCCCGTTCGTGCGCGCGAACGTCTGGGACGAGCCCGAGGACACGACCGTCCAGGTGCGGGGCCATCGCCCGGGCGCCAAGGCCCTGGCCGAGGGCCTCTTGGCCGAAGGGTTCGACGTGTCGTACGCGTACCGGCCGCTGCACCACGAGCTCGGACACGCGTTTCTGAACACGGTGATGTTTCTCGATTACGACCGGAAGGGCTTCGACCACGCGGTAGTGCCATTTCAGATCAACTGCTACGGGCGGAAGGTGATCTCGCAGCGGGCCGGCGTCGCAAGCCTCGCCGAGGCGCCGACCGGCGATCAGCTCGACCCGCCCTCGCCGATGCCCTGGCGATGCTTCGACCTCGGCGCCGCCTGTGCTCACGTCCTGGCGCGGAGCCCCTGGCGTGTTGCGCTCATCGCCTCGTCGAGCTGGTCCCACGCGTTCCTGACGGCCAAGCACTACTTCCTCTATCCGGATATCGCGGCCGACCGCGTCCTGTACGCGGCGCTCCAGAGCGGTGACTGGGCGACCTGGCGCGAGACGCCGCTGTCCGCGATCGAGGAGAGCGGCCAGCAAGAGCTCCTCAACTGGATGTGTCTGGCGGGGGCCATGGCCGAGCTCGGCCGCAAGCCCGACGAGACGGCGTGGATCGAGACGCACATCTTCAACTCGAACAAGTGCTTCGCGTCGTTCCGGCCGTGACGGCGGAGACGCTCTGATGCAACTGGGGTTTGTCGGCACCGGCACGATGGGCAATCCGATGGCGCGCTGCCTCATCGAAGCGGGTCATCGAGTGACCGTCCACGATCTCCGACGTGAAGCCACATCCAACCTGTGTGATCTGGGGGCAGGCTGGGCGGACACCCCGCGCGCGACGGCGCAGGCCAGCGAGGTGGTCTTCACGTCGCTTCCTGGCCCGGCCGAGGTGGAGAGGGCGATGGTCGACCCATCGACCGGTATCCTGGCCGGGCTCAAAGCGGGCGGCGCCTGCATCGACATGACGACCAACGCGCCGAGCGTCGTTCGCCGGATCGCGGAGGCCTGTCGGGCGCGAGGCGTGGAGTTCCTGGATGCGCCGGTCAGCGGTCGCCCACCGGGCATGACCATCATGGTGGGCGGTCAAGCGACAACCTTCGCCAGATACCGCCCGTTGCTCGAGGCCATGGGGCGGAACATCTTCTACGTCGGCGATACGGGCGCGGGGTGCATCGCGAAGCTCGTGACGCAATACCTCGGCTATACGAACTTCGTCACTTCGCTCGAAGGTCTCCTCATCGCCGCGAAAGCGGGTATCGACCTCGGCATCCTGGCGCAGATCGTCCCCGTCAGCGCCGGGGCGAGTCGAACCTTCGACAACGTTCCCCGGTCGGTTCTGAGCGGCGAGTTCACCGCCGGCGGGACGCTGGACATCGTCGCCAAGGACCTGCATCTGGCCTGCGAGCTGGCGCGCGAGGTGGGAGCGCCTGCGCACCTGGGATCGATCGCCGACGACGTGATGAAGCGTGCCCAGGCCCAGGGGTGGGGCCAGCGAGGATTTCCCATCGCGGCGCGAGTCCTGGAAGCCATGGCGGGCGTGGAGCTGCGGGCGGCCGGGGTCAAATACGAAGGCGGGTACCAGGAGAAGGATCCCCGGCGGGGATCGCCATGACCGATCACAGCGATGACGTCGCACACCTTCTCCTGCAGCAGAAGATCGAGAGCTTCCTGTACCGGGAGGCAGAGCTTCTCGACGAGCGGCGATACGAGGAGTGGCTCGCACTCCTGGCCGAAGACGTGCGCTACTGGATGCCGATGCGACGGAACGTCAAGTTCGGCGAGCTCGAGAGGGAGTTCACGCGCGAGGGTCAGGACGTCAACTGGTTCGACGAGGGAAAAGAGACGCTGACGCGGCGGGTGCAGCAGATCCTCACCGGTGTCCACTGGGCCGAGGAGCCTCTCTCGCGGATCTGCCACATGGTGTCCAACGTCCAAATCCTCGATGTGAAGCCATCGGCCTCGGCGCCTTCGGAGGTGACCGTCAAGTCGCGCTTCCTGATCTACCGAAACCGGGTCGAGACGGAAACGGACATTCTCGTCGGGAAGCGAGAGGATGTCCTGCACCGCATCGATGGGCACTGGAAGCTCAGGCGGCGAAAGATCGTCCTGGACCAGAACGTGCTCCAGGTGAAGAATCTGACGTTTTTCTTCTAGGAGAAGCCATGGCGACGGGGCGTCGTTACCGAGGCGGTCTCGTGGATCTGAGGACGGGGCTGATCAGCCGCGAGATTTTCGTCAACGAAGAGATCTACGCGGAAGAGCTGGAACGGGTGTTCACTCGCGCCTGGCTGTTCGTCGGTCACGAAAGTCAGATCCCGAAGCCGGGTGACTACTTCGTGTCGAGCATGGGAGAGGAATCGGCGATCCTGTGCCGCGACCGCGAGGAGCGCGTGCACGTGTTCCTGAACTCCTGCCGCCATCGTGGGATGAAAGTGTGCCGTTACGACGAGGGAAACACCCCGGTCTTCACGTGTCCCTACCACGGCTGGAGCTATGCCGCCGACGGAAAGCTTGTCGGCGTTCCGTTTTTCAGAGAGGCCTACCACGGGAAGCTGGACAGGTCGCAACTCGGCCTGGTGGAGGTGGCTCAACTGGCCACCTACAAAGGAAGTGTGTGGGCCACCTGGGATCCGAACGCCCCCGGGTTCCTCGAATATCTCGGCGAGTTCCGGCGCTATCTCGACCTGACGCTCGATGGCTGGGACGGCCGCGACGGCGGCACCGAGGTTCTGGGTGGCGTCCAGAAGTGGCTCATCCCGTGCAACTGGAAGTTCCCCGCCGAGAACTTCAGCGGTGACAGCTATCACAACATCAGTCACCGATCGGTCGACATGGTGGGCATCGGGCCCAGCGGGAGTGGACGCCGGGACACGCGCGAGCGGCTCGTCGCCCGCCGCTTGCAAATCTGCTTCCCGGAGCGAGGGCACCAGACCGGCGTGTACGTGCTACCGAAAGACCAGCCGACGCCTCCGGCCTATCAGCAATCGCCCGTGGTGTCCGAGTACTTCAAGCACTGCGAGGAGGAGCGGCGGCGCCGCCGGGGTGAGTGGGGGCGCGTGACGGGAAGCCCCGGGGAAGTCTTTCCGAACACGGCGCTCCATCCGCGACAGCCGCGCACCTTCGCCGTCTGGCATCCTCGGGGCCCGCACCAGACCGAAGTCTGGCGATGGTATCTCGTCGACAGCGACTCGCCGCCCGAAGTGAAGGACTTCCTGCGCCAGTACTACATCCGGTATTCGGGGCCGGCGGGACTGACCGAACAGGACGACATGGAGAACTGGAATTACGCCCATGCCGCCAGTCGGGGGACGATCGCGCGACGCTATCCGTACACGTACGAGCAAGGGATGGGGTTCGAAGTCGAGAACTACGAATGGGACGGTTTGCGGTTGCCGGGGTCGGTGATGGATATCACCGAGGCGAAGTCGAGCGAGCACAACCTCCGAAATCTCTACCGCCGCTGGGCGGAATTCATGGACGCCGAGAGCTGGAACGAGCTGGCGACGTGGCGGGCTCTCGCGCGATGAGCGTCATCAACCTCAGGCACCTTCAGCCCGGCACGAAAATCGGCCTGGCGGACGGATCGACGGTGGAGGTGGTGTCGAACCCGCTGGATGGCATCTGGGTGTTCGCGCGCTACCTATCCTCGCCGCGCGACACCTCACTGATCGGGACCGAAGAGATGATCTTCGCGCAAGACATCGTGGAGATCCGGTGAATACCGTGATCGAGGAGCGCCGTGCTACCCAGTCGTGAAGAGCTGCGACAGGCCTTTCAAGCCGGCTTTCAGGCGATCGACGCGGGCGACACGTTCTATTCGGGCTTCGACGCGTTCCTCACGTCGGTCGGTTATCGAAAACGAGCCGAGATCCCCTGCACGTGCCGGGACGATGGCGCACACGGTCACCTGCCCGAATGTCGGTGGATGAAAGCATGAGGGACACGGCCATGGCCAGGACCGCAAGGCACGACGCGATTCACGCGCTCGTCGACGTGAAGCAGGGGCTCATCAGCCGAGAGCTCTTCGTCAACGAGGAGCTCTACCAGCAGGAACAGGAGCGGCTCTTCGCCCACTGCTGGCTCTTCGTCGGGCACGAGAGCCAGATTCCCAAGCCCGGCGACTACTTCGTCTCCGCCATGGGCGAGGAATCGGTCATCCTCACCCGGGACCGGGAGCAGAGGATTCACGTCTTCTTGAACACCTGCCGGCATCGGGGCATGAAGGTGTGTCGCTACGACGAGGGCAATACGCCGGTCTTCACCTGTCCCTACCATGGCTGGAGCTACGGCACGGACGGCCGGCTCGTGGGAGTGCCGTATTACAGGGAGTGCTACCAGGAGCAGCTGGACAAGGCCGAATGGGGGCTGGTGGAAGTTCCTCAGCTCGTGAACTACAAAGGCACCATCTGGGCGACGTGGGACGAGGCGGCGCCGCCGTTCGCGGAGTACCTGGGGGGCATGAAGGTTCATCTGGACACGCTCCTGGACTGTCGCGATGGGCGTGAAGGCGGCTCGGAAGTCCTGGGCGGAGTGCAGAAGTGGGTGATGCCCTGCAACTGGAAGTTCGCCGCCGAGAACTTCGCCGGGGACGCGTACCACAACATCAGCCACCGTTCCGTCGACCTCGCGGGCATCGGACCGAGTGGTGCTGGCCGGCGCGATACCGTCGAGCGCTCCACCGCCCAGCGGCTGGGCGCGTCGTTCCCCGACCTCGGCCATGGTGCGGTGTCGTTTCTCCAGCTGGACGATGTCCCGTACACGCCGAGCTACCAGAACACGCCGATCGTCGAGGAGTACTTCAGGCATTGTTACGAGGAGCGCAAGCGGCGCCTCGGAAAGGACGCTCGCCTCCTCGGCCTCGTCGGCAACGTGTTCCCCAACACGGCGTACCTGGCCCGCCAGCCGCGCTCCATCGCCGTCTGGCACCCACGCGGGGCCCTGAAGACCGAAGCCTGGCGTTGGTTCCTGGTGGATGCCGACGCGCCGCCGGAAGTGAAGGACGTCCTCCGGCACTATTACCTCCGCTATTCGGGACCGGCCGGGATGACCGAGCAGGACGACATGGAGAACTGGAACTACGCCACGCTCGCCAGCAAGGGGGTCATCGCGCGGCGCTACCCCTACAACTACCAGATGGGCCTCGGGCAGGACTATGGAACCTACGACAGCCCGGGAGTGCTCACCGATCGGATCGCCGAGCAGAACCAGCGTGGCTTCTATGAGCGCTGGGCCGCGTACATGGATGGGGCGCGCACGGATCCCAGAAACGGGGGGCGCAACGATGGCAGGGCTACCCGGAAGGGCGCTCGCCCAGGAGCTCATCGCCCAGAGTCGCGAGGAAAGCCGCCGGACGCCGATGGAAGGAGTCGTTCAGGCGGCTAACGAGGGATCCCTTTCCGACGAATAGCTGCTTCGGGAGGCCAGGCGGTGAAGCCGACTTCGAGGGGTTTCAAAAGCATCTCGCCGAGCACGGCGTGACGATCGAGGAAGGGCCGAGTCGGCGATGGGGAGCCCGTGGGTATGGGCAGTCGGTCTATTTCAGGGATCCCGACGGGAATCGCATCGAGGTCAGGTGCTATCCATCGAACGCGTGATGATGAGGCAATCCAAATCGGGCCATACGACAGCATTGGTTTGCGGAGGCGATTAACTCAACGAATCGGCGGCGCCGCTCGCGGAAAGGAGCGACACCATGGTCGTAGCAACGGACCGGAGGCTCTACGTCAGCACGGACAAGGGGCTGTTTCAGGCACGCTCGAATGGCAGAGGCTACGAAGCGCAGCCACTCGCCTTTGACCGCTACGCACCGATGCGCTGGCCGGTAGTCGTGGACTGTGACAACCCACGCCGCCTGTACGCCGGCACGAGCAAGGGCGGAATGTTCCGCAGTGATAACGCCGCACAAAGCTGGCGGGAGATCAACCAGGGCATCATCTACAAGGAGATCTGGTCCCTTGTCCAGCATCCCCGCACCGGTGAGCTGTACGTTGGCACTGGGCCGGCCTCGGTGTTCAAGAGCCTGGACCGGGGCGAGAGCTGGATCGACTCCGAGCAGTTCCGGACGATGCCTGAGTCGATCGACTGGACATTTCCGCCGGCTCCGCACATCGCCCACGTGAAGGGGCTGGCGTTATGCGCCAGTGATCCTCACGTCGTCTTCGGGGCGTTGGAGGAAGGGTGGCTGGTGCGCAGCCGCGACGGTGGCGCGACCTGGGAGACCCTCAAGAATGGCACCGAGTTTGACTCCCATTACGTCGCCATCGTGCCGGACAACCCGACGGTCATCCTGGCGACATCCGGAGACGGCTTCTATCGCAGCACGGACGGCGGCGACTCATTCGTGCGCTGCACCAAGGGTCTGGATCGGAGCTATTTTGCCCAGCCCGTCGTCCACCCGGCTCGATCCAATGTGATATTCACCGCGGCCTCGGCGGTCCCGCCGCCTGGCTGGCGGAGACCCGAGGGTGCCGACGCGGGCTTCTACCGCTCGGAGGACCAGGGACTGACCTGGAGTCGGCTCACCGGCGGGCTGCCGGACCATATCACGGCCGCTCCGCGATCCACCGCCGGCGACCCTGAGAGTCCGGACGTCTTCATCGTGGGGATGACCGATGGCACGGTCTGGATTACCGAAGACGGAGGAGAGTCGTTCGAGCGGGCGCTCTCGGGGTTGCCGCCCGTGACGGCGGTCAGCGTCGCGTACGCGTAGCGTTCGCTGAGAGGGAGGCGTTGCTGGACACGAGAAACACATAGGCTCCCGCGAGATCGCTGGGCTCGAGCACCTTGAACGCTCAGATGGGGCTCGGGCACGAGCGATTCAACGGTCCCCGAACTGCTTCGGGCGCGGTGACTCGCTCGAGCACTCCTTCCAGTTCGCCGCGTTCACCGCCCACGATCCGCCCTGCGGCAGGAAAACGGTGGGGCAGGGCCCCCGCCGATCTAGGGAGCCTGAAAGAATCTCGGGACGTTTGTTCCCATGTCGCAGGTCTCCGCCACGACGCGGCCGACCGTGTTCGTCTGCTTCGACGGCCGCCCGTGTAGAACACGGCCATGATGTCCCGGTTGGAGGTGAGGCTGGCGTCGACGTTGCCAGGCGATCGCCAGGATAGAATGCCGGCCGAGCCGTCGACGCGACGGCATCTTCCCGAAGGAGCGCTCCCATGCCGACACCGACCCCGCTGGCCCCTCAGATCGAGCAATTCCTCCACGACAATCCGCAGGGTGTCCTCACCTCGTTCAGGCGGAACGGCATGCCGCAGCTCAGCATTGTCACCGTGTATCCGCGGGACGGTGGGGTGGGCATATCCATCACGGAGACCCGGGCGAAGTTCAAGAACCTCCTGCGGGATCCCCGCTGCTCGGTGCTGGTGTCGCACGTCGACTGGTGGTCGGGGTTCCTGGTGTTCGAGGGCAAAGCGGAACTCACCCACTCCGGCAATAGCGACCCCGAGACGCTGCGCCTGGCCCGCCGCAGAATCTTCAGCGCCACCACCCGGCGACGCAGTGCGGACTGGGATCAATATGACCGGATCACGGCGGCCGACAAGCGCGTCGCGATGGTTCTGCGGCCCGATCACATCTACGGCTCGGCGCTGACACGGATGCGCGAGGCGCTGGCAAAGTAGCTCGGGAGTGGCGCGCCACTCTCGGAGAGTTGTCGGCGCGCTGGCCAGGGAACGTGAGCCCGGGGCGCTCCGCGCGCGAGCGTCCGCTCAGAACTGCGAGACCTGCCTGTGAGCGCGGGCGCCATCGCATTGACGTCCGCCTGCGAGAGCTTCGTGCCGGCGGCGATCCCGGTTTGGCGGCTGAGGCCGCCATTTTTGAGCTTGTGAATGTCCGCCATGCTCCGCAGCGTCGGATGAGCGTCGAGCTTGTTGGGCTCGTGAAACGCGAGGTTCGCCACCAGCTGCTCGAACCGGGCGCCGGACTCGGTGAGGCCGTTCCGAAAACCCCACATGTAGAGAATCCCGTTGCGGGCCGTGTTGAAGAAGTGCGGCACCAGGTGGTCCGAGGGGCGTTGCCCCAGACTGCCGGCCCACGAAAAGGTGCTCGAGCCACGATGAAGGATGGAGGCTGTGGCCGCACCGTCCAAACTCAGTTACGGTAGGCCGAATGGATTTCTTGACCGGGACAGGAGGGGCCGGATGAAGCTGCTGACATACGAGAGTGCGGCGGGGCCGCGGGCCGGGGTGCTGGTAGAGGACCGAGTCGTGGACGTCGCCGCCCTGCTGGGCGAGGCGGGCGGGGTGCGGGACGTGCGGGCGCTGCTGGAGCTGCCGGGGGCGCCGCTGGAGCGGCTCAAGGCGGCGCTGGCTGGTGGGGCGACTGAAGGGCCGGCGCTGGGCAGCGTGCGACTGCGGGCGCCGATTCTGCAGCCGCCGACCGTGCGCGACCACATCATTTACGAGGAGCACGCCACCCAGCAGCACACTCGCGAGATCAGCGAGTCCTGGTACCGGCTGCCGGTCTTCTACTTCTCGAACCCGCTGCGCATCTTCGGGCCGGACGAGACGGTGCCCTACCCGGCGGCCAGCCAGAGGCTGGACTACGAGCTGGAGCTGGGCGCTGTCATCGGCAGGGACGGCAGCGACATCCTCGAAGCCGAGGCCGAGCCCTACATCGCCGGCTTCACCATCTTCAATGATTGGAGTTGCCGCGACCTACAGACCGACGAGATGAAGTTCGGCCTGGGCCCGGCCAAGGGCAAGGATGCGGCCAACTCGCTCGGCCCCTGGGTGGTGACCAGCGACGAGCTGGCGCCCTACTGGCGCGACGGCCGGCTGCACCTGAAGTGCTCGGTGAAGGTGAACGGCGTGCAGTGGATGGAGGGCAACGCCGGCGGCGGGCATTTCAGCTGGGGCGCCATCCTGGAGCGGGACGCCCAGGACAGCCGGATCGTGTCCGGCGACGTCATCGGCAGCGGCACGATCTCGGGTGGCTCGATCGGCGAGGCGATTCGCAAGGGCTACCCGGCCCGCTTTCTCCAGCCCGGCGACGTGGTCGAGATGGAGATCGAGGCGATCGGGGTGCTGCGCAACACGGTTGGGCCGATCGCGAACCCGAACAAGAACCTCCGCTGGAAGGCGAGAGAGCAGCCGCCGATGCCGGTGCCGCTGCCACCGAGTGCCGGGCGCTGAGACCGTTCACAGCAGGCTGAAGGTGGGGCGTCGCGATCGACCAGGCCGCGGTCAGGCGCTACCAGATCGGCTGAGCGCCGCCGCCTCGTCCCGCTCCATTCGTGCCCGCATCCGCGCTCGCACGCCTTCCACGATGTGGGCGGGAGCGGTCGCGGGCGACCCGGCCGAGAACGGCGGCTGCGGATCGTACTCGATCCCGAGCTGGATGGCCTGGGCCACATCGTCCCCCGCGATGCGGGCGGCCAGCGTCAGCGCCATGTCGATGCCCGACGATACGCCCGCCGCGGTGATCACCTTGCCCTGCTCCACCACGCGCTTGAGCGTGGGCCGCGCGCCGTGCTCGGCCAGGCGATCGAGCGACATCCAGTGCGTGGTGGCCTCGAGGCCGCGCAGGACGCCGGCGGCGGCCAGCAGCATCGAGCCGGTGCACACCGACGTGGTCCACTGGCTCGTCTCGTGCGCCGCGCGGATCCAGTCGAGCAGCGGGTTCGGGCTCATGAGCGCGCGCGTGCCGAAGCCGCCCGGCACCATGAGCACCTCCGGATGCGGCACCGCGGAGAGCGGCTCGTCGGCCACCAGGGTGAGCTGGCGATTATCGGTGCGATAGGGCCCGGGCGTCACCGCCACGAAGCGCACCCGGGCGCCGGGCAGGCGCGAGAGCACCTCGTACGGTCCGATCGCGTCGAGCGCGGTGATGGCGTCGAAGAGCGGGATCGCGATGTCCATGGAATTCCTCCTCGTTGGATGGGCCGTTACGAGGCCGTGGCGCGGTCGGGGACGGCGCGGAAGTGGCGGCGATACTGGGCCGGGCTGACGCGGACGGCGCGCCGGAAGGCGCGGTGCATCGTCTCCACGCGACCAAATCCGCAGGCCGCCGCGATCTCTGCCACGCTGCGATCGGCGGTCTCGAGCAAGTGGCGCGCCCCCTCGACGCGTTGCGCCTCTACGTAGGAGGCGGGGGTGACGCCGATCTCGCGCCGAAATGCGCGGGCGAAGTTGCGCGGGCTCATGCGGGCGCGCTGCGCCAGCGTGGGCACCGAGAGATCGTCGCCCAGGTGATCGGCGATAAAGCCCTGCAGGTCACGCAACCCCCGGCGCTCGGCCACCTGCGCGGAGAGCTGCACACTGAACTGCGACTGGCCGCCCGGGCGGCGTAGGAACATCACGAGCCAGCGGGCCACCGAGAGCGCCAGGTCCCGCCCGCCATCTTCCTCCACCAGCTCCAGCGCCAGGTCCATGCCCGCGGTGACGCCCGCGGAGGTCGAGACCTTGCCGTCGCGCACGAAGATCGGATCGCGCTCCACCCGCACCCGGGGATAGCGCCGCTGGAGCGCGTCGCACACCGCCCAGTGCGTGGTGGCGCGCCGGCCGTCGAGGAGGCCGGCCTCCCCGAGGAGGAACGCCCCGCTGCAGACCGACGCGACCCGCCGGGCCCGCAGCGCGGTACGCCGGATCCACGCCACGAGCCGCGCGTCCCGCATGGCGCTCTGCGTCCCCTGCCCACCCGCGACCATCAGCGTGTCGACCGGTCCGGTAGCCTGGCGGATGCCGCGGCCGGCCACGATCGGGACGCCGCTCGAGGTGACGACCGCGCCGGCCTCGGGCGCCACGACCGAGATCTCGTAGCCCGAGCCCCGGCCGGCGCCAAGCCGGTTGGCCAGCGCGAAGACCTCGAGCGGACCGGTGACGTCCAGCACCTGCACGTCGGGGAAGATCAGGATCCAGACCGGTCTGAGCCGCGGCATGACAGCAGGATGCGGCAAGGCGGGCTCGGCGGCAATGCCAATGAAATGACGAATCCTGCCATCAGAGCCCGCCCGGGCATTATCTCTCTCTGCTCTCTCACAACCGTGACGTGGGACAGGGTAGAGGCGAGAGACTTGAGTCACGGTTACGCCGGGTCGATGCGGAACACGGGGTAACGCTCCGCGACGGCGTCGAACTCCGAGACCGGCGCGATGTGAGGCACCGGGAAGTGGTGACGCCCGCTCGTGGCGACATGGCAGTACGTTTTCAGAATCGGACCTCGTTCCGAGACCGGGACCTCGGTGAGCTTCACGGGGCGCGACCGACCGCGCTTGACGAAGGCCTCTCCGCCCGCCGCGCGGACGTTACGCACCCACTCCGAACCCTCGCCGAGCATCGAGACCAGGTAGCGTTGCCCGTCGCGCCTCGTGACGACTAGGACGTTGGTGCGGAGGCGGCTGCTGCGCCGGCCTTTGACCTGCAACGTGAGGAGGACTCTCGGCGTCAGACCCAGCCCCGACAACCAGGCCAAGGCCCCGTTCACGAGCCTCCCCAGACGGGTCGGGCGCCAGTCCCGGTAGAACAGGCGCAGGTAACCGCTTCGTTCGGCGGGGTCGCGGTATGTCGTGGCCATCGCGTTAGCTCCTCGGGTTCCCGTGGATCGGCACGACGGCCTCGGCCAGGGCTTCGGCGCGGTCAAGGGCTGACGCCGCCGGAGC
>QHSV01000024.1 GCA_003221655.1 Candidatus Rokuibacteriota bacterium | reverse complement strand
CGCCGCGCTCGCCACCGACATCGGGCGGGTCGAGGCGGGCGGCGCCGACCAGCTCCACGTCGACGTCATGGACGGGCGGTTCGTCCCCAACATCACCATCGGTCCCGTCGTCGTCGGGGCGATCCGCAAGCGGACGCGCCTGCCCCTCGATGTCCACCTGATGATCGTCGAGCCGGAGCGCTACATCCCCGAGTTCGTGGCGGCCGGCGCCGACCTGGTCACTGTCCACGCCGAGGCCTGTCCGCATCTCGCGCGCACGCTCGCTCAGATCCGCGAGCTCGGCGCGAAGGCGGGTGTCGCCTTGAACCCGTCGACCCCGCCCTCCGCCCTCGAGTTCGTGCTCGATGACCTCGATCTCGTGCTGGTGATGTCGGTGAACCCGGGGTTCGGCGGCCAATCCTTCATCCCCTCCGCCCACCGGAAGATCCGCGAGGTCAAGGCACTCCTGGGTACCAGGCCGGTGGACGTCTCGGTCGATGGTGGCGTGAAGGCAGACCTCGCGAGGTCCCTTGCCGAGGACGGGGCCTCGACCCTCGTGGCCGGCTCGGCGATCTTCGGTGCCGCCGATCCCGCTGCCGCGGTCAGGGCTCTTCGCGCCGCCGCAACGGTGGTGTAGTCGCGCGATGGACGTCGTCGACGCGCTCGCCCACCGTGGGCGGTTCTTCCGTGTGCTCCAGCAAACCGCGCGCAGCCAGACAGCCGTCATGACCATCGATCCGGGCGCGGACGCCGGACCCGAGGAGGAGCACGACGGGGATCAGATCATTTACGTCGTCGAGGGCGAGGCGCTCGTCCGTATCGGCGAGACGGAGCACAAAGCCGCGGCAGGGGCCCTCGTCATGATCCCCGCCCGGACGCGCCACCACGTGACGAATTCCGGCAGGGTACCGCTCTTCTTCGTGACCGTGTACGCGCCGCCGGCGTACTGACCGCTGGCTTACTTCCTTTGGAACCGGGCCGGGAGCCTCACCCACTGGTACACGCCCACGTTGAGCTGCGTGATTGTCCAGCGCTCCGGGTACAAGAAGCCGGTGGTCGTCTCGGTGACATAATATCCGGGGATCGTCTGCCACTGCTGCTCGGTCCTGCGTGGTACACCGTCGGGAACCGGCACATCCACGTTCAGGATTACTTGCTGGGCGGACACCTCGATGTACCGGATGACCTGCCCGGCCTCGAACCCATGGAGGTTCGGATTGTAGTACGCCCAGGTCATACCCGGGTGCGGGTTGGCGGAGAAGTTGCCTGGATTCGCCGGATCGCCGGCTTGAGCGAACACAGGCGCCACACCGGAGAGTTGCAGCGCCAGAGCGACGAGCGCGGCCGCTACCGTCCTGACCACTATGAGGGTCCCATCGCGCGAGAATACTACCGATCGCCGTTAGTTGTTGAAATTTCTGCGGTCGTTCCGCAAATTAGGAGTCCCCAATAGGTTGCCGGGGATCCCTTTCTCGTCTATAGTGCGTTATCGTGCCAGCGCTCAAGATCATGATCGTGCTCATGCTCGGGCTCCTGGTCGGGGGGGTCAGCCGGGCCGCGGCCCAGACGGTCGGGCAAGTGGGGCCCTCGGCCGCGCTGGGACAACTGGGCACCGTGAACCCTTCGAATCCGGTGTTCATCTTCAGACCTAGTCCCACCGGCCCATTCGTGGTGGTGCCCTCGGGCTTTCCGTTCTCGCGGGAGACAGTCCCTTTCGGTGACGAGCCCCACAGTTTGAACAACGCCCACCCGATGCTGCCGAATGCAGGGCTGGGATACGCCGTCAGCCAGGTCTGGGTGCCGGCACAGCCCATCGCGATACAGGTGTACGTCCCGGCGCCTGACGGCGTGCCGGCCACCTACCAAACTCAGTTCGTCCAGGTCCCGGGATTCTACGTCACGGAAACCGCGATGGGCTACCTGTATCCCGAGCGGTGGGTGATCGACCAGCTCAACGTCGGCGTCTATCAGTGGCGTAAGGCACCTGCGCAGTTCGTCCCGCGGTAGCCAGCAAACGACCCTCGCCGGTTGATATTCCCGGGATGTTTCCGTAGAGTTAGCATTTTGCATGCTTGATTCCCTGAGTACCAGACTGCAAGCGATCTTCGACAAGCTCGGCGGGCGTGGCCGCCTGTCGGAGGAGAACATCCAGGAGGCGCTCCGCGAGGTGCGGGTGGCGCTCCTGGAGGCGGACGTGAACTTCAAGGTCGTCCGCGCCTTCGTCGACCGCGTGAGGACCCGGGCCGTCGGCCAGGACGTCCTTGTGTCGCTCACGCCCGCTCAACAGGTCGTGAAGGTCGTGCACGGAGAGCTGGTGGAGCTGCTCGGCGGCAGCGGGCATCGGCTCGCGATGGCTTCCCACCCACCGACGGTCATCATGCTCATGGGGCTCCAGGGCTCGGGCAAAACGACGACCGCCGCGAAGCTGGCCCGTCTCTACACGAAGCAAGGGCAGCATCCGCTGCTCGCAGCGGCGGACACCCAGCGGCCCGCCGCGATGGAGCAGCTCCGGACGCTCGGCGCCCAGGTCGGCGTCCCGGTCACCGGGGCACCCGGACAGACGCCGCTCGAGATCTGTCGGGCGGCGCGCGAGGAGGCGGCCGCGCGCGGCCTCACGCCGCTCATCCTCGACACGGCCGGCCGGCTCCACATCGACGAGGCCCTGCTGGGGGAGCTGCAGGCGATCCGGCGGGAAGTCGCGCCTCACCATGTGCTCCTGGTGGTCGACGCGATGACCGGCCAGGACGCGGTCACGGTCGCCGACCGCTTCAATCAGGCCGTGGGCATCGATGCGGTCATCCTCACCAAGCTCGACGGCGATTCGCGCGGTGGCGCTGCGCTCTCCGTCCGGCACGTCACCGGGCGCCCCATCGCCTTCGTCGGCGTGGGCGAGAAGACCGACGCGCTCGAGCCGTTCCATCCCGACCGACTGGCCTCGCGTATCCTCGGCATGGGTGACGTGCTCTCGCTCGTCGAGAAGGCGCAAGCGGTTGTGGACCAGACGAAGGCGGAGGAGTTGGCTCGGAAGCTCCGCGAGGACTCGTTCTCGCTGGAGGACTTCCGAGAGCAGCTCAAGCAGCTCCGCCAGATGGGGCCGCTCGATCAGATCCTCGGCATGCTTCCCTTTGGCAAGATGCTCAAGGGCGCGCCAAAGGATCTCGACGGCGAGTCAGCGGAGCTCGGTCGGTTCGACGCGATCATCGGGTCGATGACGCCGGGCGAGCGGCGCAATCCCGAGGTCATCAACGGCAGCCGCCGCCAGCGGATCGCGCGCGGCAGCGGCACGAGCGTGCAGGACGTGAACCGGCTCCTCAAGCAGTACGCCCAGCTCCGAAAGGTCATGAAGCAGTTCAAGGGCATGGAGGGGAAGCTTCCCCGCCTGAAGAATCTTCCAGGGTTTCCGACGCCGAGGGGGTGAGAACGTGGCAGTGACGATACGGCTGAGACGGACCGGGACAACAAAGCGACCAGCCTACCGCGTGGTGGTGGCGGACTCGCGCTCACCGCGCGACGGCCGCTTCATCGAGGTGCTCGGACACTACAGCCCGCTGACCGAGCCGCCGACCGTGTCGATCGACCGGGCGAAGGTCGAGGCGTGGATCAAGAAAGGTGCCCAGCCGTCGAACACGGTGCGGAGGCTGATCGCGAACGCGCCCGCGACGGCGCCGGCGACCGTACCGGTGAGCGCGCCGGCAAAGAAGTAAGAGGTTCCTGCCCGAAGGCGCAGGGTCGAGGCGACCCGGCGGCGAACATGAACGACCGGCTCGTGGTCATCGGCGAGATCGCGCGGCCGCATGGCCTGCGCGGCGAGATACGCGTGACGCCGCTGACGGACCGCCCCGAGCGGTTCGAGGGGGTGACCGAGTGCGTTCTGTGGGACCGGGCGCACGACACGCGCGAGCCGCGCCGCATCACCGGGGTGCGCCGGCAGGGTGCAGCGGTCCTCATGTCGCTGGCGGGTTGTGAAACAGTCGAAGCCGCCGGGGCGCTGATCGGATACCTGGTGGCGTTGCCCGCGGCCGAGGCGCTGCCGCTGCCACCCGGCCATTTCTACCCGTGGCAGCTCGAGGGCTGCCGGGTCCTCACGGAGGACGGGCGGGAGGTCGGACGGATGCTACGAATCGAGCAGTCGCCCGCCCAGGATCTCTGGGTGGTGATTGACGGCGCGCGCGAGCGCCTCATCCCGGCGGTGGCCGAGATCGTGCTCGAGGTCGACCTGACCGGAGGCCGCGTCGTCATCCGGCCGCCCGACGGTCTGCTCGACCTGTAGCGGCGGCGGTCGTGCGCATCGACATCGTGACGCTCTTTCCGGGCATGGTCGAGCCGGCGCTCGCGGAGTCGATGCTCGGCCGGGCGCGGGCGCGTGGACTCGTTGACATCCGGGTGGTCAATCTCCGAGACTACGCGGAGGGCCGGCACCGAGTCACCGACGATTATCAGTTCGGGGGCGGCGGTGGCATGGTGCTGAAGCCCGAGCCGCTCTTCGCCGCTGTGGAGGCGTTGCGCACGCCCGGTGCGCGTGTCGTGCTGATGGACCCGCGGGGCCGGACACTCACGCAGAAGGTCGCGGCCGAGCTGGCCGGCGAGACGCATGTGATCCTCCTGGCCGGGCGATACGAGGGCGTCGACGCGCGCGTCGGCGAGGGGCTCGCGAACGACGCGGTCTCGATCGGTGACTACGTACTGACCGGCGGCGAGCTGCCGGCGCTGGTGGTGACCGACGCAGTGACGCGCTTGCTCCCGGGCGTGCTCGGGGCCGAAGGCGCGGCGGCACGCGAGTCGTTCGCGGACGGGCTTCTGGAGCCGCCGCAGTACACGCGACCCGAGGCGTACCGGGGGGTGCGCGTGCCGGCGGTGTTGCTCTCGGGCGATCACGCGCGCATCGCGCGCTGGCGCCGCGTGCAGGCGATCTGGCTCACGTGGCGCGAACGGCCGGACCTCCTGGCGACAGCGCGGCTGACGCCCGACGAGCGCAAGCTGGTGGAGCGATTCGAACGCGGGGAAACGCCGGAGCAGCTCGACGACCCCGCGAACTGAGCGAGCCGCAGGCCGTCGCGGGGCTGGGGCCCCGCCGGCCGAGGCGAGCCTATAAGAATCTCGAGAAAGGGACTGTGGGTAATGGACGCAATTCGACTCGTCGAGGCCGCGCAGCTCAAGAAGGACCGGGCGGGATTCGCGCCGGGTGACACGGTGCGCGTGCACGTCAAGGTGGTCGAGGGCGAGAAGGAACGGTTGCAGGTCTTCGAGGGCATCGTGATCCGCAGGCGCGGCGAGGGCGGCCGCGCCTCGTTCACGGTCCGACGCATCTCATACGGCGTCGGCGTCGAGCGCACCTTCCCGTTGCACTCGCCCCGCATCGAGCGGGTGGAGGTCGCCCGGCGTAGCCGCGTCCGCCGCTCGAAGCTCTACTATCTACGCGGGCTCGCCGGCAAGGCGGCGCGCCTCAAGGAAAAGCGCGCGCCCCTGGTTCCCGCCACGGCCCCCGAGCAGTAGCCGGCGCGCTCCTCGTGACGCCCCCGTCGGCGCCGTACCGCTACGAGGCTCAGGCCTGGCGGACGGGTGTCACCCTGATCGCCGGCGTCGACGAGGCGGGACGCGGGCCGCTGGCGGGGCCAGTGGTCGCGGCCGCGGTGATCATCGCACCGGACCGGCGCATCAAGGGGCTCGCCGACTCGAAGGTCCTCACCCCCGAACAGCGCGAGGCGCTGTTCCACGTCATCAGCGAGCGCGCCGTCGCCGTCGGCGTCGGGATCGTCGATCACGAGACGATCGACCGCGTCAACATCCTGCAAGCGACCCGCCTCGCGATGGCCGAAGCGCTCGCGCACCTCACCCCGCGGCCCGACCTCGTCATCACCGACTTCGTCGCGTTGCGGGACCTCGCCTGCCCGCAGCGGAACCTGGTGGACGGCGACGCGCGCTGCGCCACCGTCGCCGCCGCCTCGATCGTCGCGAAGGTCACCCGCGACCGCCTGATGCTCGAAGCCGACCAGCGCTTCCCCGAGTACGGTTTCGCCCGCCACAAGGGCTACGCGACTCCGGAGCACCTCGCCGCGCTCGACCGCTGGGGCCCGTGCCCCCTCCATCGGCGCACCTTCGCCGGAGTGTGGCGCCAGGGCGAGCTGTTCGTCCTGGACGCCGACGACTAGCTCGACTGCTCGGGAGGACTGGCTCCTTTCTCCGGGTACATCGTCAGTGACGCTCCATCACGGCCCAGCACCGGTGCCGCGCGATGCTCCGGTGGTGCGCGGAGTCGCTCCGTGACCTGAAGCGGCTCGAGGACCGGCGCGGCGGTCGGCGGCGGCGCTGAAGGAGGTCGAACCCATGGAAACTCTGATCACGACGCTTCGGTTGATCCACATCGCGGCCGGCACGCTCGCCCTCGGCCTGGCGCCCGCGGCCATGCTGACCGTGAAGGGCGGCCGAGCCCACCGGCGCTGGGGCAAGATCTACTTCTGGGCGATGGCGGTGGTCGGGTCGACCGCAGTGGCTCTCGGCCTCTGGCGTCCACAAATTTTCCTGGCGCTGCTCGCGGTCTTCAGCTTCTATCTGGCGTTCTCGGGCTATCGCGCGCTGTTTCGCAGGCGCCCTGCGCAGGGTCGAGGGCCCCGGGCGATCGACTGGGCCGCCGCCCTGGTGACATTCTCCGCCAGCGCGGCGCTGGTCGTGCTCGGGCTCCCGAGGCCTGGCCCCAGCTGGGAGCGCGTCGGCGCGGTGCCGGTGGTCTTCGGCGTCCTCGGGATGGTGCTCTCCGGGCTCGACGTCTGGAAGTTCGTGCGCCCACCGGCGGACGCGAACGCCTGGTGGTTCGCTCACATGGCGGGCATGCTCGGGTCCTACGTGGCGACGGTGTCGGCCTTCTCCGTCGTCAACTTCACCTTTCTGCCGACCGCCGTGCGCTGGCTCTGGCCTACCGCGATCGGCGTGCCAATGATCACGCTCTGGATCACCTGCTACAAGGCGCGTTTCCGCCAGAGCGCGCGCTCGCGCGTCGAGGCCGCCCGCGCGGGGCGTGTCTGAGTGTCGGGCGAGGACGCCCTACGCATGGTAGAGTCCTGGCCATGGCTTGGGTGCGACCCAGCCCGGGCCTGCGGCTGATGGGCGGAGTGCGTCGAGAAGACCCTCTTCGAGATTCCTCGAGCTTGCGCGTTCTCCACCTGTATCCCAAGGGCGACTTTTTTACCGGAGCGGCAATCCAGGTCTGGGATCTGGTCCGAGGCCTGCGGGCCCGTGGTCACGACATCGTGCTTGCGACGCGGCCGGACTCGCATTGGGCGAGCAGGGCCGCCGGCGCGGGTATTACTCACTACGGTCTCCCCATGACCTCGGAACTCGACCTCCGGTCGGTCCTCGGTTTGATCCGGGTGTTGCGTCGGCACCGCATCGAGGTCGTGCATGCGCACAAGGGACGGGCCCGGACGCTGATTCTTCTCGCCGGGCTATTTACTGGCACGCCCGTTCTGGTGCTGAGTCGCGGTGTCAGTTTTCCCCTCGACCGCTTCAACCGTCTCGGCTATACCAGCCGGCGAGTCACCGCAATCATCGCCGTCTGCGAAGCCATCAAGGCGAGTCTCGTGCAGGCGGGGGTCCCTGAGGCGAAGATCCACGTGATCTACTCCGGCACGGATACCGAGCGCTTTCATCCCGGGGTCGATCGCGCGCGCATTCGAGATGAGCTGGGTCTGACGACCGAACAGTTTCTCGTAACCCAGGTCGGCGTGCGCACCGACAAAGGCAATGACGACCTCATGGAGGCCATGGCGACGGTCGCCGCCCTGGCGCCGTCCGCGCACCTTCTCATGGTGGGAGCGCGTGACCCTCAGAGCTTGTATGCGCGAGCGCAGCGACTTGGGCTCAAACGAAACTTCCACGTTCTCGGCTATCGGGAGGATGTCCCGGAAATTCTCGCCGGGAGCAACTGCTGCGTCGATGCGTCCTATCGCGGGCTCGGACTGACGGGCACGCTTCGTGAGAGCTTGGCGGTCGCGACTCCGGTCGTGGCAACAGCGATTGAAGGCAACCCCGAGCTCGTGATCGATGGCGAGACCGGCCTGCTCGTCCCGCCCCGGGACGTCCCGGCGCTCGCCCGAGCCATTACCCGCGTCATGTCGGATCCAGTGACTGCTCGACAGACGGCGGAAGCCGGTCGCCGACGAGTCCAGCTCCTCTTCTCCACTCGCCGGAAGGTCGAGCGTGTGGAAGCCCTGTACCGGGAGCTGGTGGCGGCGCACCGACAGCAGGCCCGCGAGCGCGTGATCCTCGGGCCGTGACCGGAGTCGCGTTCGCGCTGTTCGACTGGATCGATCGGCGGCAGGGGCCGCTCGGGCAGCTCTACGAGGAACGGCTGCAGCTCCTGGCGGCGGCGGAGGCGGCCGGCTTCTTCTGTTACCACCTCGCCGAGCACCACGCCACGCCGCTGGGGATGGCCCCGTCGCCGTCGGTGTTCCTGGCGGCGGCAGCGCAACGCACGGGGCGCATTCGACTGGGGCCGCTCGTCTACTTGCTGCCCCTGTACTCGCCGCTGCGTTTGATCGGCGAGATCTGCATGCTCGATCACTTGAGTGGGGGCCGGCTCGACCTGGGCGTGGGCCGCGGGGTGTCGCCCTACGAGGTCGGCTACCACGGGCTCGACCCGGCGCGCACGCGCTCCATGTTCCAAGAGGCGCTCGAGGTGATCGTCGCGGGACTGACGAGCGAGCGGCTGACGTATCGTGGTGAGCACTACCGCTACGACGACGTGCCGATGGAGCTCGCTCCGCTCCAACGCCCCTATCCACCGCTCTGGTACGCGGCGAGCAACCTCGACAGCGTGCCCTGGGCGGCCGCTCGGGGGATGCATCTGGTCGGGCTCGGCCCGGCGGAGGCGTACCGGCCGTTCGTCGAGAAGTATCGAGCGATCTCGCCGAAGCACCAGGACGATCCGCGTCGACTCAACCCTCACGTCGGGGTACCGCGCATCGGGATCAACCGACAGATCGTCATCGCGGACACTGACGCGGAAGCGGAGGCGATCGCGCGGGCCGTCCACCCGCGCTGGGCGGCGAGCTTCGTCAAGCTCTGGGCCGACCACGGCGACACGACCTACGGCCACCGCGTCAACCTCGACGCGGCGCTGCGCCACGAGACGATTCTGGCCGGGTCGCCGGCGCGCGTGCGCGACCAGGTCGCCCGCCTGATCGAGGCGACCGGCGTCAACTATGTCATCTGCTGCTTCGCGTGGGGCGATCTCACGCTGGTACAGTCGCTCCGCTCCCTGCGCCTGTTCGCCGAGCAGGTGATGCCGGCCTTCCAACCGTGAGTGCCTGGTCGTGACCGACCGTCAACGGTGGTCGTGACCGACGGGAGAGAGTCATGAACCGGAGCCGCTGCTCCCTGACCGCTATCACCGGCCTCGTGATCCTGGCAATTCTGGGCCCGGCCGCGAGCGCCCCCGCTCAGACGCCCGCGGCCACCAGCCCCATCACGAT
Source organism: Candidatus Rokuibacteriota bacterium (assembly GCA_003221655.1). Classification (GTDB taxonomy): domain Bacteria; phylum Methylomirabilota; class Methylomirabilia; order Rokubacteriales; family CSP1-6; genus AR31. Next base: position 2,926 of record QHSV01000024.1, on the reverse strand, counting down.
CGGCGTCCTGGCGCCCTCGACTGGCCCCTTTGCGACCTACGCGCGTGACATCATCGACGGTGCGCGGTTGTATTCCGACGAGGCCGGCGGGCAGCTGGGCCGGCGGAGGCTCGAGCTGGTCGTCGAGGACTACCAGACCAGACCAGACGTGGCGCTGACGAAGATCCGCAAGCTGGTGGAGCGCGACCGGGCTCAGGCGATCGTCGGCCTCGTCCTCTCCGCGGCGGCTCTCGCGGTGAAGGACTACGTGAACACGCAGAAAGTCCCGCTGCTCATCTCCGGCTTCGCCGTCGCCGAGACCCTCACGCTTCAGCCCAACCCGTACGTCTTCCGCCTCACCTACAGCCCGTGCATGACCGCCGCCCCCATAGGCCAGTGGACCTATCGTCATCTGAAGGCGCGGCGGGCAGCGATCATCGCCTCGGACAGCGTGGGACCGCTCGAGCTCATGATGGCCTGGGCTCGCGCCTTCGAAGAAGCGGGCGGCAAGGTGGTCCAGGAAATCTATCCGCCGCTGGGTACCGCGGACATGGCGCCCTGGGTCGCGAAGCTCCGCCACGACGTGGACGTCATCGGCGTGCAAACGGTCGGCGCCGACGGCGTGCGCTTCGTGAAGCAGTTCCAGGAGTACGGGCTCAAGGGCAAAATCCCGCTGGTCGACGCCTCGGTGGGTGTCAGCGAAATCTCGCTCCTGCCCACGGCGGGCGAGGCGGCCGTCGGCGTCTACAACAGCCAGCCCTACCAGTACACCGTCGACACGCCCCGGAACCGGAAGTTCGTCCAGGCGTTCCGGTCCAAGTTCGGCCGCGATCCGGGTTCCCCCGCCGCGTTCACCTATGCGGCGATGGCCGCCATCGACCAGGCCGTCAATGCCACCGGCGGCAACATCGAGGACTCGGCCCGGTTCCTCGAGGCGCTCCGCAAGACGGATCTCGAGGCCCCGCAGGGTCGGGTGCGCTTCGATCGATTCCAGAACGTCGTCACCGACATCCACATCAGCCGGATCGACAAGGTGGGCGACCAGATCGTCCCCGTCGTCATCGAGACGATCCGCGGCGTGGACCAGTTCCTCGGCATGGACCCCGCCGAATACTTGAAGAAGCCCCGCCTCATCACCCTCAAAGGCTCCTTCGCCAAGTAAGCAAAGAGTCATCACCGAGTGAGCGAGCCCCATTCGCTAAGCAGGAAAGGCTCGTTCGCGAATGAATAGGGGCTCGTTCGCCGGGTGAACTCTCGGGCCTGAGGGCGGGTCGCCGGGAGGGGTTGCCGGACCCGTTCCCGAAGAGCGGCGGCGGACGGTGCGCGCCCAGAGGGAGCCCAGCCGCCGCGGAGCAGCGCACGCGCGCCGCGTGGTCCGGCAATCCCTCCCGGCGACCCGCCCTCAGGCCCGAGCGCTAAGCGAGCGCTTTGAGCCGCGGATAAACCTCGCGGACGAACATCTGCATGCCCTTGACCGTCTCCTCGTGGTCGAGGAACCCGGCCTGACCCATGATCAGCAGGTGGCCGAAGCCGCCGACGTGCTCGTACATCCTCATGATCTGCCGATAGACCGAGTCCGGATTCCCGGCGAAGACAAGCCCGTTCTCCATGAGCGGCCCGAGCGCGGGATTCTGAAACATCTTGAAAATGCCGGGGTTCGTCCCCTTCATCGCATTCACTGTCGCCGCGGTCGGATGATAACCGGGCGGGCTGGTGAACTGCGGCGGGACCTTGTTGGACTCCAGGTACCACATCAGCTTGCGCGCCCCGGCATAGCCTTCTTCGTCGGTCTCGCCCACGTAGACCAGCGCCGCGTAGGCGAAGCGATCGAGCGCCGGCGTGGGCAGTCGCAACTCGACGCGCCGCTCGCGATAGGAGCCGAACACGTTCTTCGTGCCGTCGAAGCCTGTCAGGAAGCAGGCGACGACGTAGCCCTTCTCGCCGACGGCCCGCGCACTGGCCGGGCTGAGCGCGGTGATCCAGATCGGCGGGTGCGGCTCCTGGTACGGCCGCGGCCAGATGTTCACCTGCCGGTGGTGGAAGTACTTGCCCTCCCAGTTGAAGGGGCCGTCGTGGCTCGTCCACGCCTTCACGATCAGATCGTGGGCCTCCCAGAAGCGCTCCATCATACGGGTCGGCCGATGATTTCCGGCTGACATCTCGTACGGGACGCCGCGCACGAACCCGCACTCCAGGCGGCCGCGCGCGTAGACGTCGACCATCGCCATCTCCTCGGCCACGCGCACGGGCTCGCGCCGGTTCGCGATCGGGTTGCCGAGAATCAGGATGCGCGCCTTGCGGGTATCGCGCGCGAGCGCGCCCATGACGACCGCCGCCGACGGGTTCAGGTTGGTCGCCGTCTGGTGATGCTCGTTCACCATGATCTCGAGACCGAGCTCCTCGGCGATCTGCCACTCGTCGATGAAGCGGTGATAGAGGTCGGCGCCGATCTTGGGATCGTAGTAGCGATTGGGGAGCTTCACCCGGATCGAGTCGTACTCCTTGGGATCGGGCAAGAGATGATACGCGTTTTCGCTGAAGAACCAGGCACGCATGCCCACCGGCCCCTAGGCTCTCCGCTCTCCGAGGAACCCGCGGACGCGTTCGGCGAATGCCGCCGGCTCCTCGATATGCGGGAAGTGCCCGGCCCCATCGATCGTCTCGAACCGGGCTCCCGGAATGGCGCTCCGATAGGCGGCGCCGTAGTACGCCGCAGTGACGAACCGATCGTCCGCGCCCCACAGGAGCAGCGTGGGCGGGGTGATCCGGTGCAGCCGCTGCCGCAGCTTGGGATTGTGGAAGTAGGGCTCCCAGGCGTACAACGCCGTCGCCTCGCGATTGCGCGCGATCACGGTCAGCTGGTCGTCCGAGAGCTTCGCGTGGTCGACGGCGGCGCGGGCCGGATCGCGGTACTGCAGACGCGCCACCTCGTCCGGCGGGAGCGCGA
>QHSV01000426.1 GCA_003221655.1 Candidatus Rokuibacteriota bacterium | reverse complement strand
CTCGTTCGCCGAGCTGTCGAGCCTGGCCGGGGTCGGCTAGCGCCTGGGCGCGTGTTATTCTAGGCCGCGATGTTCGACATCGGCCTTCAGGAGATGCTCGTCATCGGGGTGCTAGCCCTGCTGGTGTTCGGTCCCGGGAAGCTGCCCGAGCTTGGACGGATGGTCGGTCGCGCGCTGCGCGAGTTCCGCCGGGCGAGTGACGAGTTCCGGTCGACCGTCGAGACGAACCTGCACATCAACGATCCCGATCCGATCATCGCGCCGACGCCCGCGCCCATCGAGTCGACGCCGGTTGTCGTGTTGCCCGAGGCCGAAGGCACGGAGACCGTGGCCGAGACCACGCCGTCCGTCGCCGTCGAGCCGGGTGAGCCGTACTGCGCGCAGCGGACCTCGCGCCTCTTCCACAAGAGCGACTGCGCCTGGGTCTCGCGGATCCCGGAGGCCGAGCGCGCCTACTTCAAGCACGTCGCCGATGCCCGCGAGCAGGGGTTCACGACGTGCCCCGTCTGCGAGCCCTGGGAGCCGGCCTGACCACCGTCTGATTGCAGATCAATCGTCGTCCACACGGCACTCGCTTTTTGTTGACTGGTCAACATAAGTTGAGTAATACTTGCCGCCACGGAGGAGGGTGGACCATGCGCGAGTTGACGAGCCGGCAGCGAGAAGTACTCGACTTCATGCGTGGCTTCCAGGCCCGGCATGGAGTGCCGCCGACTGTACGCGAGATCGGCGAGCGATTCAGGATCACGCCCCGGGCGTCGTTCGACCACCTGAGAGCGCTCGAGCGAAAAGGGCAGTTGCAGAGACGGCCGAGCGTTGGCAGGACCTCGAGAGCTCTGACCCTTCCAGACGTGGTCGGTGCCGGGCGGGCCTACCGGCCCGTGCCGATCCTCGGTCGCATCGCAGCGGGTGCGCCGCTCCTCGCCCAGGAGAATCGAGAAGGTGAAGTGCCGATCGCCGCTGCATCGCTGCCCGGGCGCGGCGAGGACGTCTTCGCGCTCCGTGTCCGGGGTGACTCGATGATCGACGCGCACATCTGCGACGGCGACCTCGTGCTCGTCCGCCGCCAGGACTCGGCTCAACCGAACGACATCGTCGCAGCGCTGGTCGAGTCGGACGCGGGCGGCGAAACCGAGGCGACGGTAAAGCGGTTTCTGCGCGACGGCGCGCGCGTCGTGCTCAAGCCCGAAAATCCGACGATGGCGCCGATCGTTGTCGATCCGGCCCGACGTCCCGTCAGAATTCTCGGCAAAGTCATCGGACTGCTTCGCGGTTTCTAACTGAAGGAGGATGTCNNTCATCGCATGGGGCGGCGTCTGTCTGCTCTTGGCGGGGTGACGGTGGGCGACGTGGCCTGCTCGTAGATCTTCGCCTCGACGAACAGGTCGAGGAGCGCGCCGTCCACGTGCCCGGCGCGTCGCTCGTGGCTCAGGATGTCGAGCGCCTCGTCCCTCGAGATCCCCTTCTTATAGGGACGGTCGCCTGCGGTGAGCGCGTCGTAGATGTCCGCGATCGTCATCATCTTGGACTGCAGCGGGATCTCCTCGCCCCTCATCCCGCGGGGATAGCCCGTGCCGTCGAGCTTTTCGTGGTGTGAGCCGGCGATCTCGGGGATACGGCGGAACTCCTTGGTCCACGGGATCTCGGCGAGGAACCGGTACGTGTGCGTCACGTGGGACTGGATCTCCTTGAACTCGGCCTCCGTGAGGCTGCCGCGGGAGACCGAGAGGATCGCGGCCTCCTCGGGCGTGAGGACGGCCAGGCGATTACCGCGGTCATCCTCGAAGGCGCGGAGCGCCAGCCGCTCCAGCCCCGCCGCGGAGTCGTGCCGCAGCACCGTCGGCTCGTTGGCAACAACAATGCGGGCCAGGCTGTCATCGAGCTCCGCCAGATACGCCGACAGCTCGGCGTCCAACGCGGCGGACTGCTCGGCGTAGCGGCGACGGCCCTTGTCGAGCAGATGCTCGATCTTCTTGTCCGCGTAGCGCAGCGCGAGCCCGCGCTTGATGAGCTCGACGCGCTGGCGGATCCGGTCGAGCTCGCCCGGGAAGAGCTTCTTGGCCTTCACGAGCACCTGCTCGCGCACACCGACCTTGCCGAAGTCGTGCAGGAGGGCGGCGTAGCGGAGCTCCATCATCTCCTCGGCGCTGAAGCGGGTCGCGCCGTACGCGCCGGTGGTGCAGCGGTCGACCACGCTCGCGAGGCCGACGGTGAGATTGGCGACGCGAAAGGAGTGGCCCGAGGTCGTCGGATCGCGTGACTCGATCGCGGTGACGGAGGCCTGCACGAACCCTTCGAAGAGCCGGCGGATGGACTCGAAGAGCTGGCTGTTGTGGATCGCGACGGCCGCCTGCGAGGCGAGCGACCCGGCGAGCTGCTCGTGGCGGTGGCCGTAGGGCCGGACCGTCCGCTCGATCTCGTCCACCGACGCGAAGTGGTGCCCGAAGTCCGGCTTGCAGTTGATCAGCTGGAGCGCGCCGATCGTCTCGCCCTGCGGCGTGCGCATCGGCACCACCAGCATCGACTTGGTACGGTAGCGGGCCTTGTCGTCGAACGAGCGGTTGATCCGGAACGGCGCCCCCGGCGGCGGCGCGTAGGCGTCCTCGAGGTTGAGGGTCTCCCCGGTCAACGCGACGTGTCCTGCGACGCTGGCGCTCGTCAGCGGCAGCCGCGACGCACGGTAGGGGATCCTGACCGAGTCGTTCTGGGCCAGAGCGAAGCGCAGCAATCGGGTGCCGTCGGCGTCCTCCTCGACAAGGTAAAGCGAGCCGGCATCGCTCTGCGTGATCTCCCGCGCCTTGGTCAGGATGGTCTCGAGCAGCTCCCGCGGGTTGCGCTCGGCGGAGAGCCGGATGCCGATCGCGTTCAGCTCGGAGAGCTCGCGATTGAGTCGCGTCATGGCGGCCGCGCGGTCGAGATCGTCGAACGCGTTCTCCACGGCGCGCGCGAGAATCGGCCCGCCCACGCCCGCCGGGAGCAGCCCGTACCAGTGTTCGGGCCACGGGCCGGTGGCGTCGGCGTCGACGAGGGCCAGGATGCGTAGCCGCGCGTCGCCCCACCGCGCGTCGGCGACCTCCGTGCCGACCAGCACCACGGCCGGCGCCGCGGCGGCCAGACTCGTCGACGCGGACAGCGGGGCGACGTCGAACGCGTGACGGAGAAGCTCGGCCGCGGCCGCCGCCGCGCGCGAGGTTGCGTCGTACAGAACACGACGGCGCATGGAACGAAAGTAGGGCGGCGGCCGCGGCGAAGTCAAGAAGACCCGCAGTGCGCGCTGCGGCCGTCGGTCGAGGCGAGCCTGGAATCAGTAGAATGAGTTCGGCATGGTCGAGTTCGGGCGGCTCGCAGACCTCTGCCGGCGGCTCCGCGCGAGCCCGGCGAGGCTCGACAAACTCGAGCTCCTCGCCGAGTACCTCCGCGCGCTCCCGGGCGACGCCGTCGGCACCGCGGTCGCGTTCCTCACGGGCCGGGCTTTTCCGGCGTCCGACCCGCGCGTGCTCGGAGTCCGCGGGTTGCCTGACGCCGCCGAAGCCACCGGGCCGTCCCTCTCGCTCGAAGACGTCACGGCGGCGTTCGCCGCCGTCGCCGATGCGGGCGGCGCCGGCGCGCGACGGGTCCGCGACGAGCTGCTGCGTGGCCTGGTGGCGCGGGCGTCGACGGACGAGCGGGAGACGTTGCAGCGGATCGTCGCGGGCGAGATGCGGACGGGGGTGTCGGACGGGCTCGTGCTCGAGGCGATTGCCCGCGCCTTCGCGGCTCCGCTCGAGACGGCTCGCCGCACGGCGCTGATGCTCGGCGACCTCTCCCAGGTCGCGGCGCTGGCGGCTCGAGGTGGCGCCGCGGCGCTCGCTTCCGCCACTGCGCGTCCGGGCGTCCCGCTCCTGCCCATGCTCGCCCAGATCGCCGACGACTTCGAGGACGTCCTGGCCGCCCACGGGGGGACCTCCGCGCTCGAGTACAAGTACGACGGCGCCCGCATCCAACTCCATCACGACGGTGAACACATCGGGATCTGGACGCGGCGTCTCTCCGACGTCACCGCGAGCCTGCCCGACGTCGTCGAGACGGCGAGACGCGAGCTCGCCGTCTGGCCGTTCATCATCGACGGCGAGGTGCTGGCGCTCGACGCGGCGGGGCGGCCGCTGCCCTTTCAGGAGCTGATGCGACGGTTCCGGCGGGTCCACGAAGTCGAGAGACTCGTGCGCGCGATGCCGCTCACCCTGCACTTTTTCGACTGCCTCATGGCCGACGGGCGCACGCTCATCGATGAGCCCTACCGGCACCGCTGGGAGGCGCTGGCCGCCGTCACCGGCGGACGCCACCTGGCCGAGCGCACGATCGTCACCTCGCCGGCGGCGGCCCGCGAGTTCCTGGCGCAGGCGCTTGCCGCGGGGCACGAGGGTGTCATGGCGAAGGACCTCCGGAGCGCGTACGAGCCGGGAGGTCGCGGCAAGCGCTGGTTCAAGCTGAAATCGGCAGAGACCGTGGACTGCGTCATCGTCGCCGTCGACCGGGGCTCGGGCCGGCGGAGCGGCTGGCTCTCCAACTACCACCTGGCGGTGCGCGACGGAGACACGTTCGCGGACGTTGGCAAGACGTTCAAGGGGCTCACCGACCAGCAGTTCGCCGAGATGACCGAGCGGCTGTGGGCGCTCGCCACGAGCGACGACGGCTACACGGTGCGCGTGCGGCCCGAGGTCGTCGTCGAGGTCGCGTACAACGAGATCCAGAAGAGCCCGACATATGCGTCAGGCCTCGCGCTCCGGTTCGCGCGCATCACGCACATCCGCGACGACAAGGCGCCCGGCGAGGCCACGACGCTCGCCGAACTGCGTGCGCTCTACGAGCGGCAGTTCACGACCAAGGGCCGGGCAGTGTAGACTCGACGCCGGTGACTGCGCGCGTCTCGACCGGCCTTGCGAAGCTCGACGCGATGCTGGGCGGCGGCCTGCTGCCCGGCACGCTCGCGGTCGTCTACGGCGCGACCGGGATCGGGAAGACCCACCTCGGGCTCACGTTCGCCGATCAGGGACGCGTCGCCAACGGCGCGCGCGGCGTCGTCCTCGATCTGAACGGGCGGGGCGACTCGCAGCAACACGACGAGTACGCGGCGCG
>QHSV01000023.1 GCA_003221655.1 Candidatus Rokuibacteriota bacterium | reverse complement strand
AGGCGGCCGCGTGAGCCTCCTCTGGCTCGCCGGGGTGTGTCTCCTGCTCACGATGTTCTTCTCGGCGGCGGAGATGGCGTTCATCGCCGCCAACCGGCTACGCCTGCGGCACCTGGCCGAGGAGGGCAGCACCACCGCAGCGCTCTACCTCGAGGCGTTTCGCCAGCCAGAGCGCGCGCTCTCGACGGCGATGATCGGGGTGACGATGGCCCACATCGTGGCCGGCTCGGCGGTGACGTGGAGTCTCCTGCCTGCGCTGGGGGCGTGGGCGCCGCTGGTGGCGACGATCCTCCTGACCCCGGTGATGCTCGTCTTCGGCGAGATCATCCCGAAGGCTATCGCGCGAGAGTGGGCGACGAGTCTGATCCTGACACTCTATCGGCCGCTCACCTGGGCAGCGACGCTGCTGGTGCCGTTCGTGGCGTTCGCGAACCTCGTCGTCGGCGCGATCCTGCGAACCTTCGGCGGGCGCCAGATCGACATGCGCGCGTTCGTCTCGCGCGAGGAGCTCAAGGCGCTGCTCCAGATGGAGCCCGACGAGGCGGACGTGACGACCCACGAGGCTCAACTGATCGACAAGATCTTCGACCTCGGCGACACCACCGTGCGCGAGGTCATGGTGCCGCTGGTCGAGGTCGCCACGCTCCCCGACACAGCGACGCCCCGGGATGCCATCGCGTGCGTCCTGGAACGCGGGTTCTCACGGATCCCGATCTACCGGCGGCGCGAGACCAACATCGTGGGCGTGGTCGGCGTGAAGGATCTCCTGAGCCGCGGCGCGCTGGTGAGGATCCTGGACGATCTGAAGCGCTCGCCGTATTATGTGCCGGAAACCAAGCGCATCGACGACCTGCTCCGCGAGATGCAGCGCAACCGGACCCACATGGCCGTGGTCGTGGACGAGTACGGCGGCTCGACCGGCGTCGTGACGCTCGAGGACATCCTCGAGGAGATCGTGGGCGACATCCACGACGAGCACGAGCGGACGCCGGCGGTGGCAGAGCGGCTGCCCGACGGGAGCTATCGGGTCGCCGCGCGCGCGAACATCGACGAGCTGAACGAGGCGTTCGACTGGACCCTTCCCAAGCGCGACTACGAGACCGTCGCGGGGCTCGTGCTCGCGACACTGCACCGGATCCCCCGGCCGGGCGAGGTGTTCCAGGTCCCGGGCTATTCGATCACCGTGCTCGAGGCCGACGCCCGGCGCGTCGTGGCGGTGAAGATCGTGCCGTTCGCCGGCACCAACCAAGGAGGATCTTGAGCATGGCTGGAACGATGGTCGAGTTCGCGTCGAACGGCAGCAAGACGGCGGGGTATCTGGCGACGCCCGCTTCAGGCAAGGGCCCGGGTGTGTTGGTGCTCCAGGAGTGGTGGGGTCTCGTCGGACACATCAAGAACGTTTGCGACCGCTTCGCCGCCGAGGGGTTCACAGCGCTCGCCCCGGACATGTACCACGGCAAGACCGCCAGCGAGCCCGACGCCGCCGGCAAGCTCTTCATGGCGTTGAACATTTCGCAGGCGGAGCGCGATCTGAGAGGCGCCGCGACGTATCTCCTGGGCCAGTCGTCCGCGAAGAAGATCGGCGCCGTGGGCTTCTGCATGGGTGGTCAGCTCGCACTCTATGCCGCCACGCTCAATCCCTCGGTCGGAGCCTGCATCAACTTCTACGGGATCCATCCGAACGTGAAGCCCGACTACTCGAAGCTCTCGGGCCCCGTTCTCGGCCTCTTCGCGGAGAAGGACGGGTTCGTGACGCCTCAGGTCGCCAAGGACACGGACGCGGCCATCAAGAAGGCGGGCAAGCAGTCGGAGATCCACATTTACCCGAACGTGGATCACGGCTTCTTCAACGACGAGCGACCGGACGTCTATAACCAGGCTGGCGCGACCGACGCCTGGCGACGCACGCTTGCCCACTTCCGCCAGAATCTGAAATAGGCCGCCTGGCGCGAACACGGCAACGAGGGGCGCCTCTCCGGAGGCTCCCGCGTTGCCGTGTTCGGGCCGACCCCACGTGCTTTGTAAGACTTACTCGACCGTCGGCCTTCTGACGGTCCGCAGTCGGTTCCGGAACGCGTAAATGCCTTCCGCCGCGACCATTTTGACTCTGGCATTCCCGCTGCTCTCACAGAGAGTCGCAGGAAGACATCCACGGAGAGGAGCGTCACCGTCACATAGACATGCGCGCGCTCGTATCTGGGCTCGTCATCGCTCTCGGGATCGCGGAGATCGCAATGAGCGCAACGGCGCTCTACGCAGAGAGAACCGACATCACGCGACCGACCATGGGCCCGGGCGCCGCCTCCGGAGGGCGCGCATGATTCACTCGTGTGACAGGAGGACGGATGAGATGAGCTGGAGAACGATCGCCGCGAGTCTTATGATCGTGTCAGTGTCGGCGGAACTGCCGGGCGTGATGCCCGCTCACGCCGGCGACGTCCGCGCCGGGGTCAGCATCGGTGTGCCAGTCCCACCGCCGCCGCCCGTGATGATCGCCGCGCCGCCGCGGGTCGTGGTCGTGCCGGGTTCGCCTGTCTACTACGCGCCCGGGGTCGATTTCAATCTGTTCGTCTACCACCAGCACTATTACCGATTCCACGAGGGCGCCTGGTTTATTGCCTCTTCGCACGGGGGGCCCTGGACGCACGTGGTGCAGGCGCGGGTGCCGCAGCCCGTGCTCGCGGTGCCAGTCACCTACTACCGAATCCCGCCCGGTCATGCGAAGAGGATGGACGGGCCGAGGTTCGAGCACCGCGGCAAGGGCAAGCACGACTAGCGCACACTCACGAGCGCGGTAGGAGGACGCTGAAGCGGCTGCCCTTGCCTTCGCACGACTCGGCGGTCACGCGACCTCCGTGGGCGCTCGCGATGCCCCGCACGATCGCCAGGCCCAGGCCGGTGCCGCCTCGATCTCGATGTGCCTGCCGGTAGGGGTCGAAGATGTCCGGCAGGGAATCAGCGGGGATGCCTACGCCCGTGTCCTCGACCTGGAGCTCGAACTCCGGGCTCGCGTCGATGACCCGAACGACGACACGCCCGCCACGCGGGGTAAAGCGGATCGCGTTGGCGCCGAGATTGACCACGAGCTGGTAAAGCCGTTCCTCGTCGCCGAGGTACGCGAAGTGCGACCCGTAGCGCTCGCGCTCCAGGGCGACACCGGACTCCTCGGCCTGCGGGTGAAGCTCCTCGACGGCGCGGTCCACGAGCCTCGCGAGGTCGAGCGGCTTCCGCTCGAGCTCCACGAGCCCCGCGCGCAGGCGCGACATCTCGAGGATCTGATTGGCGAGCCGGAGCAGCCGCTCGGAGCTCTTCGCGATGATGTCGGTCAGGCGCGCCTGCTTCTCCGTGAGGGGGCCTGGAGCGCCCTCGTGAAGGAGGTCGACGGCACCACGGATCGAGGTGAGCGGCGACCGGAATTCGTGGGAGACGGTGGCGAAGAACTCCCGCTTCGTCTCCTCCATCTGGCGCAGCTGGCTCGCCATCGAGTTAAACGAGCGCGCGAGCGCGCCGATCTCGTCGCGGCTGTCGACTATGATGGGCTCTCGGAACGCACTCGCGGCGACCTCCTCCGTGGCCGAGGACAACAGGTCGAGGGAGCGAGTCATCCGCCGAGCGATGATCGCCGTCCCAAGCAGGGCCAGGCCGACGGCCGCGCCCAGCGCGATGAGCACCGCGGTCCACGTGCGCGCCTCGAGGTGCGCGGCCTCGGTCTGCGCCGCGAGGACGCGCGCGCGGATCGCCGTCATCAGCTCGTCCAGGCTTTCTCGGACTTGCACGCCGAGCACTCGCGCAGCAGCGTCCGTCAACCGCACGGCCCGCGCGCGGTCGCCGCGCCCGAGGAGCGCTTGCTCTTCGGCGACGATGCGCCGGTACTCCTCGAACGCGACGCTGGCCTCGCGGAGGTGCAGCGCCTCCCGTTCGCTCAGCGCGTACTCAGCGAGGCGCTGGAGATCCTCCGCGATCCGTGCCGCCAGTTCGGTCCACGCCGCCGTATAGCGCCGGTCGCCCAGCACCACCGCGCGCGCCTCGAGCCCCAGAAGCGGTGGAATCGCCTCGCGGGCCGACGCGGTGAGGCTCAGCGCGGGGATCGTGCGGGTCGTGATCTCCCGGTTGACGGACACGAGACGGCCCACCGCGCCGAGGCTCATGGCGCTGACACCCGCGAGCACGACGATCACCAGCGCAGAGGAGAGGAAGATCTTGGAGCTGAGCCGCATGCCCAACCCCCGGCGAAGGCGCTCGTTCTTCATTTGGACATTCCCGCCCTGAGCCGCCTCACCAGCTCGTAGAGCGCACTCTTACCGCCTCGATACCCGGTGACGCGGACGCGCCGAAGAATTTCGGCGCCCGAGAGGTCGGGATCCTCGCGTAGCCACTGCGCGACGAGGGGCGCGCATGGCGCCGCTACGGACCGGCGCCCGGGACGACGGGGCTGTGGAGTTCGCGACACCTGACCCGAGCCTTCCACGTAACGATTCCAGGGCAAGACTGATACCGGAATTGATGTCCAGGAATATCAGTAGTTTCCGCACCGGCCGGGTCGAGATAGCTGGTAAGTCCCTGGGCAAGCCGATCATTCTCGAGCCGGCGCCTATGGTCCAGGAAACGGCGCACGATCGGCGGGATTCGCCGTCTTCCGGGGGGGCGCCTCGATCGCGAGCTGTGGGCTTCACACGCTACTTGCTTCGGCGACCGACCGGCTTCTATACTCGCCGCGCCTCATTCAGGCTCGTGGTCGGTGGCTCTGATGGACTCCAGCCAGAGACGCGCCGGGCCATACGGAGGTGAAGCCGATGTGGAAGCGAGAGGAACCGCGACGGCCGGGTGTCCCGGCCAACACGGCGCAGACACCATCCCGCCCATCAGTGTCGCCTGATGGCGTTGATCAGACACGGGAGGAACAACGGCTTATGCACGAAGAGCTGGCGAGCATCGGGAAGAGTATCGTCATCAACGGCGAGCTGAGCGGCAGCGAGGACCTCACGATCGAAGGCCAAGTCGAAGGCAAGATCGAGCTTCGGGACCACGTGCTGACGGTCGGATCGAACGGGCACATCAAGGCGCAAGTCACCGCCAAGGTGATCGTCGTGTTGGGGCACGTGACGGGTAATCTGACCGCGACCGAGAGGGTGGACATTCGGGAGAACGGATCAGTCGAAGGGGATATCGTGGCTCCAAGAGTCGCGATCGCCGATGGATCGCACTTCCGCGGCAGCATCGACATGCAACGCAAGGAGCAATCGGCCACGACGGACCGGGCGGCCGGAGGACTCAAACTAGAAGCGAAGGCGCCGATGCCCGCGGCGGCGGCTGCCGCGAACGGCGAGCTTCTCAGCGTCTGAGTCGCGGTGAACGCCGGTTAGAAAGCGGCAGGCGTTCGGAGTTCGTCTCCCGTTTCAGCTGGTAGATCTCTCGATCCAACGTTGGGACGTGCTGGGGCCGGGAGGCTCGCGACTCGGGTTCTTCGGCGCCGACAGGCCCGACGATCTGCGCTACACCAAATACTTCATCGAGGATGAGGCGCACCCTGCCTGTGCGCTATGCGGACGCGGCGGCGGCTTTCTCTTTCCTCTTCCGCCGGCCGGTGGCGCCGGCTTCACCCCGGGGCGCCCGCTCCTTCTTCTCGGCTTTCTTCTCCGTGTCCTTCGGCGTCTCGGCGCGATCGACCAGCTCGAGGAACACCATGGGCGCGCCATCGCCGGGGCGCGGGCCGGTCTTGATGATCCGGGTGTAGCCGCCGTTCCGGTCGGCGAATCGCGCGGCGATCGTGTCGAAGAGCCGGCCGACCACCTCGGTGTCGGGAACCATCGACAGCACCTGGCGGCGCGCGTGGAGGCTCTCGCGCTTGGCCAAGGTGACCATGTGGTCAGCGAGCCCGCGCATGGCCTTCGCCTTCGCCTCGGTCGTAGTGATGCGCTCGTGCCGGAACAGCGCGACGAGGAGGTTGCGGAACAGCGCCCAGCGGTGCTGGGTGACGCGGCCGAGCTTGTAGCCGTCGTTGCGGTGCCTCATCGCACCGCGCCGCCCCGCCCCAGGGCGCCCAGGACGTTCGGATCGATCCGCATGCCGAGTGACAGGCCGAGCGCGGCGAGCGCCGTCTTGATCTCGTCGATCGACTTCTCGCCGAGGTTCTTCACGTGCTCGAGGTCGGCCTCGTTCTTCTGGACCAAGTCCACCACCAGGTTCAGCTCGGCGTTCTTCAGCGCGTTGATGGCGCGCGCCGGGAGCGCCAGCTCCTCGAGCGTCTTGGCCAGGGCATCGCGCAGGAACGCCTCTCCGCTTTCGCCCTCCGCCTCCTCGTCCTCGCGCGGCACGCCGGCCGCCAGCGGGTGAAAGTGGTCCTTGAGGTAGGTGGAGGCGCGCGTGAATGCGTCGTCGGGGCTCACGGAGCCGTTCGTCCAGACCTCGACCGACAGCTTCTCATAGTCGGTGATCTTCCCGAGCCGTGACATCTCGACGTTGTACGCCACCTTCGTGATGGGCGAATACGCGGCGTCGAGCGCCAGCGCCCCGGCCGGGACGGCGATCGTCGCACGGTCGACCGCCTCGTAGCCGCGACCGATGCCGACGCCGAGCTCCATCGTCACGCGGGCGGTGGACTCGATGGTGAAGAGGTGAATCTCCGGGTTCACCACCTCGACATCGGTCTCGGGAACGTCCGCGCCCGTGACGGTCTTCGGTCCGCTCACCTCGATCCGGAGAACCTTGGGCTCTCCCGACGGAACCTGGATCGCGAGCTTCTTGAGATTGAGCAGGACGTCGACGGTGCTCTCCTTGACGCCCGGAATCTTGGTCTCCGCGCTTCTGACACCGTCGATCCGCACCCAGGACACCGCCGCGCCCGGCACGACGGCGAGCAGGGTCCGCCGGAGCGAGTTCCCGACGGTGAGCGCGTAGCCCTTCTCGAAGGGCTCGGCGACGAGCCGCCCGTACTGGTCGCTCAGGATCTCCCACTCGACCTTCTTCGGCTTCTGGAACGGAATCCGTGGCATGGCCTTCCTTACTTGCTGTACAGCTCGACGATGAGCTGTTCGGCGACGGGGATCTGGATATCGTCACGCAGCGGCAGGCTCCGGACGACGCCCTTCTTCTCGTTCGAGTCGAGCTCCAGCCACTGCGGCACCTGACCGCGGCCGGCATTGACGTTGTCGTCGATCCGCGCCTGCATCTTGGACGTGGGCCGGAGCTGGACCGCGTCGCCGACCTTCACGAGAAGCGACGGGATCGACACCTTCCGGCCGTTGACCTGGAAGTGGCCGTGCGCCACCATCTGCCGCCCTTCCCGGCGCGAGGCGGCGAATCCGAGCCGGTGCACGACGTTGTCGAGGCGCAGCTCGAGGAGCCGCAGGAGGTTCTCGCCGGTGACGCCCTTCTCGGCTTCCGCCCACTGGAAGTACTTGCGGAACTGGCTCTCGAGCACGCCGTAGATCCGCTTGGCCTTCTGCTTCTCGCGGAGCTGGACGCCGTAGGCGGTCAGCTTGCCGCGGTTGAGCCCGTGCTGGCCCGGCGGGTAGTTCCGCCGCTCGATCGCGCACTTGTCGGTGAAGCAGCGGGCGCCCTTCAAGAACAGCTTCTGCCCTTCACGTCGGCACAGCCGGCACTTCGCGTCGCGATACCGCGCCATCGCCGCCCCCTAGACCCGCCGCCGCTTCGGCGGGCGGCACCCGTCGTGCGGGATCGGCGTCACGTCGCGGATCGAGGTGATCTCCAGGCCCGCGGCCTGCAGCGAGCGGATGGCCGCCTCGCGCCCGGCCCCGGGGCCGCGCACGAAGACTTCGATCTGCTTGAGCCCGTATTCCATCGCCTTGCGCGCAGCGAGCTCGGAGGCCGTCTGGGCGGCGAAAGGCGTGCTCTTGCGCGAGCCCTTGAACCCCGCGCTCCCGGCGCTCGACCAGGACACGACGTTCCCCATGCGGTCGGTGAGCGTCACGATCGTGTTGTTGAACGTCGCCTGGATGTGGGCGATGCCGGTGCGCACCTCGCGCCGCTCGCGCTTCTTGCCGCCCTTTTTCCGTGGTGCCGGTTTCGCTTCCTCGGCCATGCCTTACGCTCCTGCTTTCTTTGGCGCCGCCGCCGGCGCGGCCGCGGGCGCCGGCGACGCGGCCACCTTCTTCTTGATCATCACACCACGCTTCTTACCCTTCCGGGTCCGGGCGTTCGTATGCGTGCGCTGGCCCCGCACCGGGAGCCCGCGCCGGTGCCGAATGCCTCGGTACGAGCCGATGTCCATGAGCCGCTTCACGTTCATCGACACGTCGCGGCGCAGGTCGCCTTCGACCTTGAGCTCGCGCTCGATGAGCTCGCGGATCCGGTTGACCTCGTCGTCCGTCCACGCCTTCACCCGCTTGCTGGGATCGACGTTGGCCCGGAGAAGAATACGCCGCCCCGTGGGCCGCCCGAGACCGTAGATGTACGTGACCGCGACTTCGCCCCGCTTTTCCCGAGGCAGATCCACGCCCGCCACTCGTGCCATAGGTCCCTCCGCGCGTTCAGCCCTGTCGCGCCTTGTGCCGCGGGTTCTTGCAGATGATCCGCGTCACGCCGCGACGCTTGACGATCTTGCAGTGCTCGCAGCGCACCTTGACCGACGGGCGTACTTTCATCGCTCGTTCGTCCTCGCCATCTCGCTACTTGAACCGGTAGGTAATCCGGCCCCGGGTGAGGTCGTACGGTGACAACTCGACCTTCACGCGATCGCCGGGCAGGATGCGGATGAAGTTCATTCTCATCTTCCCGCTGACGTGCGCGAGCACCTTGTGCCCGTTCTCGAGCTCGACCCTGAACATCGCGTTGGGCAGCGGCTCGACTACCATCCCCTCGACCTCGATCGCGTCTTCTTTAGGCATCACCCTCGACTCGCGGGCGCCGTCAGCGCCGATTGGCCGGTCCGGCTCGTCAGCACCTCGGGGCCGTTCTCGGTCACCGCCACGGTGTGCTCGAAGTGTGCCGCCAGGCTCCCGTCCTGCGTCACCGCCGTCCAGCCGTCGTCCAGGATCCTGACCTCCCAGCTCCCCATCGTGACCATCGGTTCGATCGCCAGCACCATCCCGGCACGGAGCTGCGGGCCCCGGCCCGGATCCCCGAAGTTGGGGATCTGGGGCTCCTCGTGCAGCGCCCGCCCGATGCCGTGGCCGACAAACGCGCGCACGATCGAGAATCCGTGCGCCTCGACGTGCGATTGGACGGCGTGCGACACGTCCGACAGCCGCCGCTCCGGCCGGCACTCCTGGATGGCCCGATCCAGGCTCTCGCGCGTGACGTCCAGCAGCTTCTGCACGTTCGCCGGCACCGGGCCGACCGGCAGAGTGAACGCGCAGTCCGCGTAATACCCCTCGACGATGCACCCGAGGTCGAGGCCGACGATGTCTCCCTCATGGATCTTGCGCCGGGGCGACGGGATACCGTGCACGACTTCCTCGTTGATCGAGACGCAGACCGTCGCTGGGAAGCCGCG
The DNA here is from genome assembly GCA_003221655.1 of Candidatus Rokuibacteriota bacterium. Lineage (GTDB taxonomy): Bacteria > Methylomirabilota > Methylomirabilia > Rokubacteriales > CSP1-6 > AR31. The sequence continues at coordinate 11,766 of QHSV01000023.1, read as the reverse complement.
ATAGCCCTTGAAGGCCGGCGCGGCGCCCTCGCGGTGAATGTACGCCTCGACGTCCTCGTCGATGTCGAGCGTCGACATCCCCGGACGGACGGAGGCGCGCAGGCGCTCCACGACACCGGCCAGGATGTGACCCGCTCGCCGCATGAGCGCGATCTCGCGCGCCGATTTGAGCACGATCACCGTTCGGCCCCCACGGCGGCCCGAACCGCGTCCCGGATGGCCGGGATCGCTCCCTGGCCGGGCACGGTGGCGAGCAGGTTGCGCTGACGGTAATAGTCGAGCAGGGGCGCCGTCTGTCGCCGGTAGACCTCGAGACGGTTTCGCACGGTGTCCTCGCGGTCGTCCTCCCGCTGATAGAGCTCGCCGCCGCACGTGTCACAGACGCCCGCGCGCTTCGGGGGACTCGACGTGAGGTGGTACGGGTGACCGCAGGCGCGACACACCCGCCGTCCGGTCAGCCGGCGCAGGAGCTCGGGCTCGGAGACGTCGAAGTACACCACCGCGTCCAGCGTCTGGCCGAGATCCTTCAGCAGCCGCGCGAGGGCTTCGGCCTGGGCGATGGTTCGCGGAAAGCCATCGAGGATGAAGCCCTTCACCGCGTCGCGCGCGCCGAGGCGCTCGGCCATCGCCCCGATGATGATCTCGTCGGGGACGAGCGCGCCCTGATCCATGTAGCGCTTGGCGTCGAGTCCGAGCGGCGTCCCCGCCGTCACCGCTTCGCGCAGCATATCGCCGGTCGCGAGGTGGGGCACGCCCCATTCCCGCGCGAGGTCGCGCGCCTGGGTGCCCTTGCCGGCGCCCGGAGGCCCGAGAAACGCGACGCGCACGCTCAACTCCGCGCGAACGCGCCCGAGCGCGACTTGGATTTCTTCAGGAAGCCCTCGTAGTTCCGCATCAGAAGGTGCGACTCCATCTGGCGGACGGTGTCGAGCGCCACGCCGACCACGATCAGGAGGCTGGTCCCACCGAAGTAGAACGGCACGTTGAACCAGCGGATCAGGTAGTCCGGCAGCACCGAGATCAGCGCGAGGAAGAGGGCGCCCGGCAGGGTGATGCGCGTGAGCGTCCGGTCGATGTACTGCGCCGTCTTCGTGCCCGGCCGCACGCCCGGGATGAAGCCGCCGTACTTCTTCATGTTGTCCGCCAGGTCGACCGGGTTGAACACGATCGCCGTGTAGAAGTAGGCGAAGAAGACGATCAGCCCCATGTACATCATGGTGTAGAAGGCGCGCCCGGGCGACATCGCGTCGGCCATCCACTGCATCCACGGGTGCGGCACGAACCGCGTCAGGGTCGCCGGGAACAGGATGAGCGAGGACGCGAAGATGACCGGGATGACGCCCGCGGTGTTGATCCGCAGCGGGATGTGCGTCGACTGGCCGCCGTACACGCGCCGGCCGACGACGCGCTTGGCATACTGCACCGGGATCTTCCGCTGGCCCTCCTGCATGAGCACGACGGCCGCGGTCACGCCGACCATCACCACGATGATCGCGCCGAAGACGAAGAGCTTCAGCTCGCCCGTCGTGATGAGGGTGTACGAGGCGGTGATGGCCGAGGGCAGGCGCACGACGATTCCCGCAAAGATGATCAGCGAGATTCCGTTGCCGATGCCCTTCTCCGAGATCTGCTCGCCCATCCACATGATCAGCGCGGTCCCGGCGGTCAGCGTGACCATCGTCAGCAGCCGGAACCCCCAGCCGGGCGTCGGCACGATCGCCAGGCCCTCGGGGCTGCGCATGCTCTCGAGACCGTACGCGATGCCCATCGCCTGGACGCCCGACAACACGATCGTGCCGTATCGGGTGTACTGGGTGATCTTCTTGCGGCCGGCCTCGCCCTCCTTGGCGAGCCGCTCGAGCGCGGGGACGACGACGGTCAAGAGCTGCAGGATGATCGACGCCGAGATGTACGGCATGATGCCGAGCGCGAAGATGGACAGCCTCCTCAGATTTCCGCCCGAGAAGAGGTCGACCATTCCGAGGAGCGTGCCTTGCACCTGATCGAAGAACTGCGAGAGCGCATGGCCGTCGATCCCGGGCGTGGGCACGTGGGCGCCCAGGCGGTACGCGACGAGCAGCAGCGCGGTCATGAGGACGCGCCGCTTCAGCTCCGGGATCTTGAAGACGTTCTGGAAGCTCTGGAGGCTCTCGATCACGAAGCCGGCACCTCGGCGCCGAGCGTCTCGACGCGACCGCCCTTCGCCTCGATCTTCGCGCGCGCCGCTTCGCTCACCGCGTGCGCGCGGACGGTCAGCGCGTGCGCGACGTCCCCCTCGCCGAGGACCTTCACGCGCGACCGCCCGCTGAGCTTGATGAGACCGGCTTGGGCGAGGCCGTCGGGATCGACCACGGCATTCGCCGCGAACCCGCCGAGCGCCTTGAGGTTCACGATGGCGTAGACGGTCCGGCCGCCGTGGGGAACGAACCCGCGCTTCGGCAGCCGGCGGTAGAGCGGCATCTGGCCGCCCTCGAAGCCGCCGCCCTTGCCGCCACCCGACCGGGCGTTGTGACCCTTGTGCCCCTTGGTGGAGGTCTTCCCGTGACCGGAGCCGGGGCCACGTCCGATCTTCTTCCGTCGCTTGGTGGCGCCCGGCGCCGGGCGCAGCTCGTCAAGCTTCACGGGTCACCCTGAGCACGTGAGGGACCTTGGCGATCATGCCGCGCACCGACGGCGAGTCCGCATGGCTGATCGACTGACGGATGCGGCGGAGCCCAAGCGCTCGGACCGTCGCCTCCTGCTTGGGGGAGAGACCGATGAGCGAGCGCGTGAGCGTGACCTTAAGCGTCTTGTCGGCCAACGACCGCCTCCTCTACCACCGCGCCGTCACCCCGCCGCCGCGCCGCGTGCAGGTCTTGCAGGCGCTTGATCCGGCGCAGCGCGTCGATCGTCGCCTTGAGCACGTTGTGCGGGTTGTTGGAGCCGAGCGTCTTCGTGAGGATGTCCTGCACGCCCGCCGCTTCGAGGATCGGCCGCACCGCGCCGCCGGCGATGACTCCCGTGCCCGGCACCGCCGGCTTCAGGAAGACCCGACCGGCGCCGAAGTGACCGGTGATCTCGCACGGGATCGTCGTCTCCTTCAGCGGCACGAAGATCAGGTCCTTCTTCGCGTGCTCCACCGCCTTGCGGATCGCCTCGGGCACCTCGTGGGCCTTGCCGAGACCGACACCCACGTGGCCCCGACCGTCGCCGACCACCACCAGCGCCGTGAACGAGAATCGCCGACCACCCTTGACGACCTTGGCCACGCGGTTGATGGAGACAACGCGGTCATTCAGCTCGAGCACGCTCGGATCGATCCTCGCTTCTGCCACTCGGTTCTCCCTTGGGAGAAGGGGGCTCCGCCCCCCTCTCGACTCCCCCGCGAACACGCGGGGCGACGGGCCGACTAGAAAACGAGCCCGCCGGCGCGAGCCGCGTCGGCAAGCGCCTTCACGCGCCCGTGGTACATATAGCCGCCGCGATCGAATACCACGCGCTGGATTCCCTGCGCCTTCGCCTTCTCGGCCAGGAGCTCTCCAACGAGCTTGGCGGCGGCGACGTTGCCCCCGGAGGGCTGGCGCGCACGGAACACCTTGCTCCGACTGTCCACGGCCAAGAGCGTTCGCCCCGCGTCGTCGTCTACGAGCTGCGCGTAGATGTGGTTCAGGCTGCGGAACACGGCCAGCCGCGGCCGCGTCTCGGAGCCGCGCAGGAATCGGCGGAGCCGCCGATGCCGGATGTCCCGCGACGCGCGCCGCTCCTTCGTGATCACTTGGCCCCCGCTCCCGCCTTCTTGCCGACCTTCCGGCGAATCACCTCGTTCGCGTACTTGATGCCCTTGCCCTTGTACGGGTCAGGCTTCCGCAGCGCGCGCAGCCTCGCGGCCGTCTGGCCGAGGAGCGCCTTGTCGGCACCGCGCAGCGTGATGGACACCTGGCGCTCGATCTCCGCGGTGACGCCCTCGGGCAGCGGGAAGATCACGGGGTGCGAGTAACCCAGCGCCAGCTGGATCGCCCGCCCTTGGATCTGGGCACGGTAGCCGATGCCCACGATCTCGAGCCTCCGCTCGAAGCCGTCCTTCACGCCCACCACCATGTTCGCGACCAGCGCCCGCGCCAGACCGTGCAGCGCCCGAATCTTCCGGTCGTCACCGCTTCGCGAGATCACGAGCTGGTTGTTCTCGAGCTTCGCGCTGAGCCCCGCCGGGACCGGCTGCATCAGCTTGCCCTTCGGTCCCTCGGCACGGACCGCGGCGCCGTCGATGTGCACCTTCACGCCCTGCGGGATGTTGACCGGCTGCCGCCCGATCCGTGACATGCGCTGCCCCTACCACACGTAGGCGAGGACTTCCCCGCCGACCTTTTGCTTGCGCGCATCGCGATCCGTCACGACACCCTTCGACGTCGACACCAGCGCCACGCCCATCCCGGCCAGAATGGACGGGATCCGGGCGCGGGTGACGTACACGCGCCGCCCGGGGGTCGAGACCCGGACGAGCCCGGAGATCATCTTCTCGTTGCCCACGCCGTACTTGAGATACACCCGGAGCATCCCCTGTTTCTTGTCTTCGAGCACCCGGAAGTTCTTGATGAAGCCCTCGTCCTTCAGGATCTCGGCGATGCGCACCTTGAGCCGTGAGCAGGGGATGTCCACCTTCTCGTGCTCGGCGCGGCTCGCGTTGCGAATGCGCGTCAGCATGTCGGCGATCGGATCGCTTCGCATAGGCCTTACCAGCTCGCCTTCACGATGCCCGGAACCTCGCCCTTGAGCGCCAGCTCGCGGAAGCAGAGCCGGCACATCTCGAACTTCCGGAGGTAGGCGCGCGGGCGGCCGCACAGCTTGCAGCGGTGATAGGCGCGCGTGCTGAACTTCGGTTGACGCTGGGACTTCATGATGAGCGCGGTCTTCGCCATATGCGGCTACTCCCTGAACGGCATTCCGAGGTGCGTGAGGAGCACCTTCGCGTCCTCGTCCGTGCGCGCCGTCGTGACGATGCTGATGTCCATGCCGCGCACCTTATCGATCTTGTCGTAGACGATCTCGGGAAAGATCAGCTGCTCGCGGAGCCCGAGGGCGTAGTTACCCCGGCCGTCGAAGCCCTTGGGCGGCACGCCCCGGAAGTCGCGCACGCGCGGGAGCGCGACGTTGATGAGGCGGTCGAGGAACTCGTACATCCGGGCGCCCCGGAGCGTCACCTTGGCGCCGATGGGCACGCCCTCGCGGAGCTTGAAGTTCGCGATCGACTTCTTCGCCTTCGTGACGACGGGCTTCTGGCCCGAGATCGCCTGCAGGTCGGCCGTCGCGAAGTCGAGTACCTTCGCATTCTCCCGCCCTTCGCCCACGCCCATGTTGATGACGACCTTCTCGAGGCGCGGCACCTGGTACGGGTTCGTATACCCACGCTCCTTCATGACCGCCTGGACCACCGTCTTGTGGGACATCTCCTTGAGCCGCGGCGGAGTCTCGCCGGTCCCCTTCGGGCGCCCCTGCGCGACCGCCGCCGCCGGCGCTGCCGCCCCGGCACCTTTCTTCGGCTGGGCCTTCGGCGTCGGCTTGGCCGCCGGGGCCTTCTGCGTCGTTCCCGATTCTTTCGCCATGGTCTCAGCCCTTGTCGATCGGTTCGCCGCAGCCCTTGCAGACACGGAGCTTGCGTCCGTCGGCGAGCACCTTGATGCCGCTGCGCACCGGCTTGTCGCACCGGCCGCAGACGACCAGCACATTGGAGAGCGCCAGCGGGCTTTCGCGCTCGATGATACCGCCCTGACGCAGCTTCTGCGTCGGCCGCTGGTGCTTCTTCATCATGTTGAGCTTCTCGACCAGCACCCGCCCGGCGACCGGCAGCACGCGCAGCACTTTACCGCGCTTGCCCCGCTCCTTGCCGGCGATCACCGCGACCGTGTCTCCGCGTCGCACGTGAACCTGACGCATTAAATGACCTCGGGCGCGAGCGAGATGATCTTCGTGAACTGCCGCTCGCGCAGCTCGCGCGCGACCGGTCCGAAGATGCGCGTGCCCACCGGATTTTCGTCGGGCTTGATCAGGACCACCGCGTTGCGGTCGAAGCGGATGTACGATCCGTCCCGCCGCCGGACCTCTTTGACCGTCCGCACCACGACCGCACGCGCCACCTCGCCCTTCTTCACGGTGCCGTCCGGTGCCGCCTCCTTGATGGCCACGATGACCGTGTCTCCGAGCGAGGCGTAGCGCTTGTTGGCGCCGCCCATCACCCGGATGCACTGGACCTTCTTGGCTCCGGAGTTGTCCGCAACATCGAGCATCGAGCGCGGCTGGATCATCGGTTAGGACACGCGGCTCAAGACCTTGCGGATCCGCCAGCGCTTCTCCTTCGACATCGGCCGGGTCTCTTCGATGAGCACACGATCGCCGACCCGGCTCGCGTTGTTCTCGTCGTGCGCCTTCAGCTTCTTCGATGTCCGGATGACGCGTTGATACCGCGGATGGCGGAATACACGCTCGATCCTCACGACACGCGTCTTCTGCATCGCGTCGGACACGACCACGCCTTCGCGGCTCTTCCGCTCACCCACGGGGTTCGCCCTTCCTCTCGCGGAGCACTGTGTTAGCCCGCGCCAGATCCTTCTTCGCCTGACTCAGCCGCGAGGGGTTCTTGGCCACCCCCATCGAGAGCTGGAACCGGAGATTGAAGATCTCCTCCGTGAGCTCGCTGGCCTTCTGCTGGAGCTCCTCCTGGGAGAAATCGCGCCACTTCGCCGCCTTCATCGTCGAGTCCCTTTGAAGGCTCGCACTACAGCGCCCTCGTGCGCGACACGAACTTGGTCGGGATGCCGATCTTCTGCGCCGCCGTCCGGAACGCGACGCGGGCCACGTCCTCGGGCACGCCGATCATCTCGTACAGGATGCGCCCGGGCTTCACCACGGCGACCCACTCCTCGGGATTCCCCTTCCCCTTGCCCATTCGGGTCTCGGCCGGCTTCTTCGTCACCGGCTTGTCCGGGAACACCCGGATCCAGACCTTACCACCGCGCTTGAGGCTCCGCGTGAGCGCGACCCGCGCGGCCTCGATCTGGCGGTTCGTCACCCACCCCGGCTCCAGCGCCTTCAGGCCGTAGTCACCGAAGGCGAGAGTCGACCCGCGCGTGGCGATGCCCTTCATCCGGCCGCGCTGGGCCTTCCGGTACTTGACGCGCTTGGGCATCAACATGCGCGATGGACCTCACGCTTCCGCCGGCGCGGCGCGCAGCACCTCGCCCTTGAAGACCCAGACCTTGACACCGATGGTGCCGTACGTCGTGTGCGCCGTCGCCATTCCGTAGTCGATGTCCGCCCGGATCGTGTGGAGCGGTACCCGCCCGTCGCGGTACCACTCGCGCCGCGCGATCTCGCCGCCGCCCAGCCGCCCCGCGCACGCGATCCGGATGCCGTCGGCGCCCAGCCGCAACGCGGAGGTCACGGCCTTCTTCATGGCCCGCCTGAACGCGACGCGCTTCTGGAGCTGGAGCGCGACGTTCTCGGCCACGAGCTGGGCGTCGAGCTCGGGATGGATGACCTCCTCGATGTTGAGGTAGATCTCCTTGCCGGTCCGCGCCTGCAGCTCGTTCTTCAGCTTCTCGACCTCGGAGCCTTTCCGGCCGATGATGATGCCGGGGCGGGCCGTCGAGATGGTGATCCGCGCGCGGTTGGCCGAGCGCTCGATGTCGATCTTCGAGATGCCCGCGTGGTAGAGCTGATCCTTGATGAAGCGCCGGATCTTCACGTCCTCGTGCAGGAGCGCCGCGTAGGCCTTCGTCGCGAACCAGCGCGAGCTCCAGGTCCGCGTCGAGCCGAGTCGGAAGCCGATCGGATGCGTTTTCTGGCCCATCGTCTACCTTTTCTCCTTCGACTTCCTGGTGGCCTTCGCGGCCGGCTTTTGCCGGGCCTTCGCCGCGCCGCGCCGCGCGGGCGCCCGCCGGGCGGCGGCCGGAGGCTCCTCGCGAGGAGGCGGCGCGCTCGGGCGGGCCGGCGGAGCCGCGGGCGCCGCCACCGCGCCGTTCACCTCGTCGCTCACGCCGATCGTGAGATGGCTCGTCCGGTGCTTGATCCCGAAGGCGCGGCCCATCGCGCGCGGCTGCACACGCTTCAGCACCGGCCCGCCGTCCGCGATCGCCTGGACGACACGCAGATCGTCGAGGTTGCGCACCTGATGGTTGTGCTCGGCATTCGCGACGGCCGAGCGCAGCACCTTCTCCACGAGCCGCGCCGCCGCGCGCGGCGTGTACTCGAGGGTCGCCAGCGCTTCGGCCACGGGCTTGCCGCGGATCTGGTCGAGCACCAGCCGGGCCTTCCGGGCCGATACGCGGACGAACCGCGCACGCGCCATTGTTCGCATCGCGCTCAGGTCTTCCCGGTCGGCGACGTCGCCGCCTTTTCGGCCGTCCCGTGCGCCCTGAACGTCCGGGTCATCGCGAACTCCCCGAGCCGATGGCCCACCATGTTTTCGGTCAGGTAGACGGGAATGAACTTCTTGCCGTTGTGGACGGCGACCGTGTGGCCCACGAACTCGGGTGAGATCGTCGAACGCCGGGACCAGGTCTTCAGCACCTTCTTCTGCCGGGTCCGGTTCAGCTCCTCGATCCGCTCGAGCAGCGTCGGATCGATGTACGGCCCCTTCTTCAGCGAACGCCCCATCTTCGACTCCTATTTCGTCCGTCGCGTCACGATGAAGCGATCCGACGGCCTGGCACCGCGCCGCGTCTTGTAGCCCTTGGTCGGTTTGCCCCACGGGGTCATCGGGTGGTTGCCCTTGCCCTTGCCCTCGCCGCCGCCCATCGGATGGTCGACGGGATTCATGACGGTGCCGCGGACCGTCGGACGGAAACCGCGCCAGCGGACTCGGCCCGCCTTGCCGATCGACACGTTCTCGTGATCGAGATTGCCGACCTGACCGACCGTCGCCATGCACGCCAGCGAGACCAGCCGCACCTCGCCGGAGGGGAGCTTCAGCGTCGCGCGGTCGCCCTCTTTCGCGAGGAGCTGCGCCTGAGCGCCGGCGCTCCGGCAGAGCTGCGCGCCGCGGCCCGGCTGGAGCTCGACGTTGTGGATGAGCGTGCCGACCGGGATGTTCCGCACCGGCAGCGCGTTCCCGGGCAGGATGTCCGCCTGCGGACCCGACATCACGGTGTCGCCGACCCGCAGCCCGAGCGTGGCGATGATGTATCGCTTCTCGCCGTCCCGGTAGTGGAGCAGGGCCAGCCGCGCAGAGCGGTTCGGGTCGTACTCGATCGCGGCGACGCGCGCGGGGATACCGTACTTTTCGCGCCGGAAATCGACCTGGCGCACCATCTGCTTGGCACCGCCGCCGCGATGGCGAACGGTGATCCGCCCGTAGACGTTCCGGCCGTTCGTCCGGCGCTTGGGAAGCAGCAGGCCCTTTTCCGGCTCCCGCTTCGTGATGTCGTCGTACGTGACGTACGTGAGGTAGCGCCGCGCGGGCGACGTCGGCTTGACCGTGCGGATGGCCATGCTGCTACGCCCCCTCGACGAGTTCGATCTTGTGGCCGGGGGCGAGCGTCACGATCGCCTTCTTCCAGTCGGCGCGTCGCCCCTCGGAACGACCCATCCGCTTCAGCTTCCCCTCGAACGAGGCCGTCCGGACGGAGGACACCTTGACGTTGAACACGGTCTCGACGGCTACCCGGATCTCGACCTTGTTGGCATCCGGCCGGACCCGGAACGCCACGGTGTTCTGCTCTTCCTTCTGGCGCATGCTCTTTTCCGTCATGAGCGGCCGGATCAGGATCTCGCGCGCCGAGCGAGTCATTGTAGCGATCTCCTCGAGGCCGGCTCGGACCGAGGGTGGCCTGAGAGAGGCACGACCTGGCTCCGACACGCCCGGTCCCCCTTAGAAGCGCCCCGGCTCCGTTGTGGCTGCGTCCGCCACGCTCTCATTTCGCCAGGGCCTCCTCGAGCGCCAGGAGGCCGGCGCGCTCGAACAATACGTGATGGGCGTGCAGGAGCTGATAGACGGACACGTGGGTTGGCGTCTCGACGGTCAGCCACGGCACGTTTCGCGCGGCACGCGCCACCGCCTCGGCCAACTCGTGCACGACGAGGAGCGTCGGCTCGCCCGCGAGCCCGAGCGCACCCAGCCTGGCGACCAGCGACTTCGTCTTCCCGTCGGTGACGCCGATCGTCTCTACCGCGGAGAGCTGGCCGGCGGCGATCTTGGCCGCCATCGCGGCGCGCAGCGCCCCGCGTCGCATCGAGCGCGGCATGGCCTTGTCGTAACTCCGGGGCGTCGGGCCGAACGGCTTGCCCCCGCCCTTCCACTGGACCGCCCGGGTCGAGCCCTGCCGGGCCCGGCCGGTCCCCTTTTGCTTCCACGGCTTCCGGCCGCCTCCGGACACTTCGCTCCGCCCCTTGGTGTCGTGCGTGCCGGCCCGGCGGTCGGCGAGCTCCCGCGTCACCGCCTGGTGGAGCAGCGGCGCGCGGATCTCGGCGCCGAACACGTCCGGTTTCATCTCGAGCGACCCGGCCTGCTTGCCCTTCGCGTCCAGCACCTGCACCGTTGGCATCGCTATTTCTTTTCTACGCCCTTCTGTTGTGCTTGCTGCGCTTTCGTCGCCTTCACCGATTTCCGCAGCATCACCAGAGATCCGTTGGCGCCCGGCACCGCCCCTCGCACGAGCACGAGGTTCTGCTCGGGCATCACGCGCACCACGCTCAGGTTCAGCACGGTCCGCCGGTCGCCTCCCATGCGCCCGGGTAGGTGGTGACCCGGCCACACACGCGAGGGATCCGACGACGCCCCGATGGACCCCGGGGCCCGGTGGAACATCGAACCGTGCGTGGCGTCGCCGCCGTACCAGCCGTAGCGCCTGACGCCGCCCTGAAAGCCCTTGCCCTTCGTGACGCCGACGACGTCGACCAGCTCACCCGGCGCGAACATCTCGACGGTCAGCGCCTGTCCGAGCTGGTAGCCCTGGAGCTTCTCGGTCTTCTCGAGCCGGACCTCGCGGATCACCCGCATCGGAGCCACGTTCACCTTCTTGAACAGCCCCGCCGCGGGTTTCGACACGTTCTTCTTCTTCGCGCCGAACCCGAGCTGCAGGGCGTCGTAGCCGTGAGAGTCCGTCGTCCGGATCCCGATGACCGTGCAGGGCCCGGCCTCGATGACGGTCACCTGCACCTGACTGCCGTCGTCGGCAAACACCTGTGTCATCCCCATCTTGCGCCCGATCAGTCCCTCTTTTCGCGCCATCGCTAGCCCCGCGCTTTCCGCATCTGCCTGCCTCTCAGAGGACGATCAAAACAGTCCAGATGCGAGGCGGCGAGGAGGCCCAGGGAGGGTCGCACGAGCCAACGAAGCAGATGGGCTGTTTTCATCGTCCTCTAGAGTTTGATTTCGACGTCGACGCCGGCTGGGAGGTCCAGCTTCATCAGTGAGTCCACCGTCTGGGGCGTGGGATCCACGATGTCCAGCAGTCGCTTGTGGGTGCGCATCTCGAACTGCTCGCGGGACGTCTTGTCGACGTGCGGGCTACGCAGGACCGTCCAGCGGTTGATGACGGTGGGGAGCAGGACCGGGCCGGACACGCGCGCGCCCGTTCGGCGCACGGTCTCCACGATCTCCTTGACCGATCGATCGAGGAGCTGGTGGTCGTACGCCTTCAGGCGGATCCGAATCTTCTGATCAGCGGCCAAGGTCGCCATGCGCTACTCCACGATCTCCGTGACGACGCCCGCCCCCACCGTCCGGCCCCCCTCCCGAATCGCAAACCGCAGCTCCTTCTCCATCGCAATCGGCACGATCAGCTCGATCGCCAT
>QHSV01000022.1 GCA_003221655.1 Candidatus Rokuibacteriota bacterium | reverse complement strand
GATCGTCGAGCGAGCTTACGAAGCGCGCTGTCCGCGCTGTCGGGATGACGACTCGGTGGCGAAGCGAGCGCGACCAGCCTGACGCGAGCACGAGCGCCAAGGCTAGCGACCCCACTCCGGCCGGCCCCAATGGCTGTGGCGTATCCATCTTTGGGCATTGTCGGCGTTCTCGTTCCGAGTCTATGTCGCCGCGATGTCCCTCAGCGCCGCGGACTACCGGCCACGCGATGCCGAGCACGCCGTGCTGTACCGCGTGATCGACGAGCACCTTGACGCCTTCCTCGAGACCGCCAAGCGTCACGCGGACGGCTCTCCGCTGCCGGAATTCGTGAAACAAGAGTTCAGAGACTTCCTGACCTGCTGGGTGCTGGCGCACGGCTTCGCGCGCCTACGGTGCACCGACTGCGCGTTCGAGCGGTTCGTGCCGTTCTCCTGCAAGGGCCGGGGCTTCTGCCCGAGCTGCGGCGGCCGGCGCATGACGGAATGCGCCGCCCGCCTCGTCGACGAGATGCTGCCGCGCCCGTGCGCCAGTGGGTGCTGAGTCTGCCGTACCGGCTTCGCTATCTGCTGGCGTGGGATCACGCGCTCGCGCGCGCGGTGCTCGGCGTGTACGTGCGGGTGCTGCTGGGCTTCCAGCGCCACCGCGCTCGCCGATACGCGGCCCGCGACGGGCGGTCGGGATGCGTGACCGTCATCCAGCGCTTTGGCTGCAGATTGAATCTGAACATCCATTTCCACACGCTGCTCTCCGACGGCGTCTTCTTCGCGGAAGGCAAGGAGGGCGCGCTCGGGTTCCGGCCCCTACCCCCGCCGACCGATGACGAGGTCGGCGTCGTGCTCGCGAGGATCGCCGCGCGGGTACACCGCCTGCTCAAACGCCGCGGTCTCGATCCCGGCGACGCGGACCTATTCCAGGCCGATCCCGTTGTCGTAGAATCTCCCGCTCTGGCCGGTATCAACAGCGCATCGATCCAGGAACGAATCGCACTCGGTCCGCGCGCGGGCGCGCGCGTGTGGCGCGTGGGGGACGATCCGGACGCACCGTGGGTCCTCTCGACCGCGCCCCGGCACGCTCATCTCGCGGGCTTCGATCTGCACGCCAACGTCGCAGTGCCGGCCGCGGATCGCTTACGCCTGGAACAGCTCTGCCGCTATCTGCTCCGCCCGGCGGTAGCTCAGGACCGGCTCCGGCTCCTGGACGATGGCCGCATCATGCTCACACTCAAGGCGGCCTGGGCGGATGGCACGCGCCAGCTCGTGTTCGAGCCGCTGGAGCTGCTCGAGAAGCTGGCCGCGCTCACCCCGCGGCCCTGGATCAATCTCGTGCTCTACCACGGCGTGCTCGCGCCGCATGCGGGCTGGCGAGCGCGCGTGATCGCCTCCAGCGCCCCGCCGGTCGAGACGTCAGTCGCGGCAAGCGCGTCCGCCGATGCGAATGACGAGCCGACGACGGCGCCGTTCTCTCGTCACTGGGCATGGGCCGATCTGATGAGGCGCGCGTTCGACATCGACGTGCTGGCGTGCTCTAGCTGCGGCGGACGAATGCGCTTGATCGCCACCGTTGAGGATCCTGACGCGATTCGCGCGATCCTTGCGACCCTTGCGTTGTCGGACGAGCGGGCGGATCGAGCGCCGCCATTCGTGCCGTCGCTGAATACCAGCCACACTGCTGCGAGCGGGGCCTGAGCGTCCCGCGGCCACCTCAGACGCCGAGGTCTGTTCGCGCCAGCCTGGAGGGATGTTCCGTCAAGAGGGCCTTTGTCCCGTCTATGCTCCGACGTGGCGGATCGGCCCCTTCGCCATCGCTCAGCCCGTTGCCGCCGAGCCAGTCGCCCGGCGTGAGGTGCCCGGACGGGGGTGCGATCAGAACCTGCTGTCTTCGGGGGGAGGAGCGGGGTTCACGTGTTCCGATGGCGCGGCTGGGGTGTCGTCGCGTACCCCGACTGGTGCTCGGATCGCCGCGGTGGAATACTCGTTCTGCCGGGCGACGCACGAGCAGACTTCGACGACGAGCCTCCAGGAGGAAGCGTGAACGCGGAGAACGAGAGCAACGCCGCCATCCGGACCCCGGACCAGCGTCTGCGCGTCTTCGTGAGCTCGACGCTGGGCGAGTTGGCCGCGGAGCGCGCCGCGGTGGCGGGCGCCATCTCCGCGCTCGGGCTCACGCCGGTGATGTTCGAGCTCGGGGCTCGACCGCACCCGCCGCGGGAGCTGTATCGGGCTTATCTGGCCCAGTCCGACATCTTCATCGGTTTGTACTGGCAGCGGTACGGCTGGATCGGCCCGGACATGGACGTCTCGGGCCTGGAGGACGAGTTCCGGCTCTCCGCGTCGATGCCCCGCCTGCTGTACCTCAAGACACCGGCGCCCGACCGAGAAGCGCGGCTGACTGCCATGATCGCCGAGCTCCAGGCCAAGGGAACCGTCTCCTACCGATCGTTCCGTAGCCCGCGCGAGCTCGGGCGGCTGGTCCGTGACGATCTCGCCGTGCTTCTGAGCGAGCGGTTCGCGGCCGGAGACAGCGGCGCGGCTCGTCCGGCATCCTCCACGTCGAGCAGTGGCCGGCGGATCGCGCGCTCGTTGCCGGTGGCCTCGACGTCGGTAATCGGGCGTGAGCACGATATCGCGGACGTCGCCAAGCTGCTGGAGACGCCCGGAGTCCGGCTGGTCACCCTCTCCGGCCCCGGCGGCATCGGCAAGACCCGGCTGGCGGTCGCGGTGGGGGCCCAGCTGGATGATCGCTACCCGCAAGGCGCGGTCTTCGTGCCGCTGGCTTCGATTGCCCGGCCCGAGCTGGTGCTCCCGCGCGTCGCGGCGGCGGTGGGCGCGTCCATCGAGGGCGCGCGCTCACCCGTGGACGTCGTGGCCGAGCATGTTGCAGAGACGCCGACCCTGCTCGTGCTGGATAACCTCGAACAGGTCATCGGTGTGGGTCCCGAGCTCGACCAGCTCCTGGCGCGCTGCCCTGGGCTCAAGATCCTCGCCACGAGCCGCACCGTGCTCCGGCTGCGCGCCGAGCGCGAGTACCCTGTCGGACCCCTGACCGTGCCACGGTTCGCGAGTCACCCGCCACTCGAGGAGCTGGCGTCGTTGCCCGCCGTGCAACTGTTCGTCGATCGAGCCCGTGCCGTGCGCTACGACTTCGCCCTGACCGAGGACAACGCGCTCGCCGTGGCCGAGATCTGCCGGCGCCTCGACGGGCTGCCGCTCGCCATCGAGCTCGCGGCGGCTCGCGTCCGACTCCTGAGGCCAGAGGAATTGCTCGCTCGGCTCCGCCGCAGTCTCGATGCTCTGGGCACCGGCCCGGCCGATCTTCCCGAGCGTCAACGCACGCTGCGTGCGACCGTCGAATGGAGCATCGGGCTGCTCGATGACGCGGAGCGCCAGATGCTGGCCACGCTGTCGATCTTCGTCGAGGGCTGGACGCTCGAGGCAGCCGTGCACGTTTCCGATCTCACCGAAGACCGGACGCTCGCTCTGCTCGATGCGCTTGCCGGGCACAGCCTGGTGAGCGTCCACAGGACCGACGCGGGGCCGAGGTTCCGCATGCTCGCATCCATCCGGGAGCTCGCCGCCGAGCGCCTCGCCGGCCGCGCGAACCTGGCCGACATCGAGCGGCGGCACGCGGAGTACTTCGGTGCGATCGTGGAGAACGCGGACTGGCCTGCGGAACGACAGGCCGAGTGGGCCGAGCGCTTGCGAACGGAAGAAGGGAACCTGGGGATCGCCATCCGCTGGTTCTTCGGCCACGACGTCGCGCCGCTGCCGCACATGTTCCGGATCCTCTGGCTGTTCTGGCAGATGTGGGATCGCATGCCCGAAGGCCGGGCCTGGATCCAGGAGCTCCTGCAGCGAGCCGACGCATGGGACGATCGCGCGCAGGCCGAGCTGCTGCTGATATCGGCCGTCACTGCAGTCGAGGTTGGTGACGACGACGGCGCGCTGGCCGCGCTCGAGGGGCTGCAACGACTCGAGGGGCGCCTCGACGATCCGTATCTCAAGAGCGCGCTGCAGCTGGCCGTCTCGTGGATCCGGCCGATCGTCGACGACTTCGATGGCGCACTGCAGGCCGCGTCGACGGCACTCGCTGGCTTCCGCCAACAGAACGAGCCGTTCAGGGCGTGGGCGGCCCTGACCGCCGGGTTGCTGGAGATGACTCTCGGCCGACATGACGCCGCGCGCGCCCACCTCACCGAGGCCAGCGAGCTCGGCGGCCAGTTCGGCAACCACTGGCTCGAGGCGAGTGCACGAACGCAGCTCGCCTCGCTTGCCGTGAGGGCCGGTCACCTCGACGAGGCCCGCGCGCTGCTGGTGAAGTCGGTGGACGCGAGCGAGGCCGTGGAGCTCAGCACCCAGAGCGTGACCTTCTCTCTCGTCGCCTCGGCGGAGCTCGCTCTCGCGCAAGGAGATGCCCGGCAAGCCGCCTCCGCGCTGGGTGCCGCCGACGGGCTGCGGCAACGCGCCGGACTGCGCCAGTGGCCGTCGAAGCGTCGAAGCGAGGCCGAGCTGCTCGCGCGCGTGTCGGGGAAACTCGGTCCCCAGGTCTTCGAGAAGGTCTTCGCGACCGGATCCCAGCTCAATCGACGTGAGGCGATCGCTCTCGTGCGCAGCCTCCCAGAGGTGGACGGCTCAGGCGAGGGCAGCCGCGAGGGAGGCGAGGAGGTGAGTCTGCGAAGGCGGATCGGGAATGGCGGAACCTAGAACTACCAGAGCTTAGGAGGCACAAATGAGCACGGTTACCACAAAGGATGGGGTGGCGATATTCTACAAGGACTGGGGCCCCAAGAACGCGCAACCCATCGTCTTCCATCATGGCTGGCCGTTGAGCGCCGATGACTGGGACACCCAGATGCTCTACTTCCTCGGGAAGGGGTATCGAGTCGTTGCTCATGATCGGCGCGGCCATGGCCGGTCAACCCAGGTGAGCGACGGCCATGACATGGACCACTACGCCGCGGACGCGGCGGCGGTCGTCGCGCATCTGGATCTGCGCGACGCCATCCACATTGGCCATTCGACGGGCGGCGGCGAGGCAACGCACTATGTCGCGCTCCACGGCAAGGGCCGTGTCGCCAAATTGGTACTTATCGGCGCCGTGCCGCCAATCCTGCTGAAGACGGCGGCCAATCCGGGCGGCTTGCCAATCGAGGTATTTGACGGCCTCCGGCAACAGCTCGCCGCCAACCGGGCGCAGTTCTATTGGGAATTCGCGAGCGGTCCCTTCTACGGCTACAACCGGCCGGGCGCGAAGGTGTTGCAGAGCGTGATCGACAACTGGCGGCGTCAGGCCATGATGGGCGGCGCGAAAGCACAGTACGATGGCGTGAAGGCCTTCTCGGAGACGGACTTTACCGAGGACCTGAAGAAAATCGACGTGCCGACCCTCGTCATGCATGGCGACGACGACCAGATCGTCCCGATTGCTGTTTCCGCGCTGCTCTCCTCGAAACTGCTAAGGAGGGGAACTCTCAAGGTCCACCAGGGTTTCCCACACGGCATGTGTACGACACACGCCGACGTGGTCAATCCCGAGCTTTTCGCTTTCATAAAGAGCTGACCTGCAAGGCAGTGAGAACGGCAGGGCACGCCGTTCGGCTCGAGCGCGGAACGGCGTGTCTCGCCTGACTCCGCTGAAGTCGCGTGTAGCGGCCCCCGACCATCATGGCGTCGGCTCCGGAGAAGGCGTCGTCTTATAACCTTATCCGGGGGGCCCATGGCGCAATCCCTGCTGGCGACCGACGGGTACAAATTCAGCATGGCGGAGGCCGGGTGGCCCCTCCGCACCGAGACCTTCTACTACTCGCACCGCAAGGGCGGTCCCCAGGTGCTGCCCGTCGACGTCCCCGCGTTCGTGCGCTTGCTGCTGCCCAGGCCGGCCGACGACGACTACCGCTATCTCGCCGAGCACTCCTACGAGATGGGGCCTGGCTTCAAGGCGGCCATCGTCCAGACGGACGCCCTCGAGATCCGCGCCCTGCCCCGCGGCGCGGTCTTCTACGACCGCGAGCCGGTCTTCACGGTCACCGGTCCGTCCGCCCTCGTCTCCTGGCTGGAGCCGCTGGTCCTCATGCTCCACTACCGGATCCAGGTCGCCTCGCGCGCCGGCGAGGTCCGCGTCGTGACCTGCGAGCGCCAGCGCGAGATCGTCCGCGAGACGCTTGACGCGGTCGGCCTTCCCGCGCCCGCGATCGAGGTCGATTCCGACGGCTACTACCGCCGGGTCCTCGCCGCGGCGAAGGCCCTCGTCGAGGCCGTCAAGAACCCGGACCGGATCTTCGAAGTCGGCATGCGCTCGGCCTCCTGCCTCGAGCAGCACGAGATCGCGCTCCGCGCCTGCCGTGAGGCCGGGATCCGGCGGACCAGCAACGTCCTGCTCGCCCGCACGCTGGGGATGATCCCCGTGGGCACCATGGGCCACGAGCACGTCCAGCGCTACGGCGCGGACGAGCCCGCGTTCCGCGCGATGCGCGAGCGCCGCCCCGGCCGCTCGAGCTACCTGCTCGACACCTACGACACGATCCGCAGCGGCATCCCCGCCGCGTTCAAGCTGATCCGGGAGGATCCCGGCCGCCGCGACTCCATCCGCTACGACTCGGGCGACAAGGAGAAGCAGTACCGCACCGCCGTCGAGCTCGCGAAGAGCCAGGGCATCCGCCCCGTCATGATCCTCGAGGACGGATGGGACCTCGCGCTCACGCAGCGCTTCGAGGCCCTGCGCGAGGAGGTCGGCTGGAAGCCCGAGGAGCAGTTCTACGGCTACGGCGGGCACCTCGTCGCCGCGACCGCGCCCGGGACGCTGACGCGGGACCGCGTCGCCGCCGTGTGGAAGCTGTCGCAGACCGGCGGCACGCCGACCATGAAGTTCGCCGACGACGCGAACCGCGGCAAGGAGAGCGTCCCCGGCCGCCCGGTGCTCTGGCGCCGCATGCAGGGCGGCGGTCCGACCGGAATCATCGGCCAGGAGGGCGAGGCCACGCCCGCGGGCTACGAGGCCTGGGGCTCCGCGCCGGCCGATCCGAAGTACGCCCTCGAGTTCAGCCCCGAAACCCAGGCGCTCCAGACCAAGCTCCGGAGGTCCGCGAGTGGACGTGGAGCGGAGCGTGAGCGATGGCGGACGTAACGAGCGGCGGGCTATCGGCCAGGCCTCGAACACAGAAAGAGGGTCACAATGTCGGACGCTCATCACGAAGACAGTCAGCACCGCAGACCGCACCCGCCACCCATGGCCGGCCCGTTCCTGGAGTTCGATCTCACGCGAGAACTCGAGCAGCTCCACTACGAACCCCCGCCGACGAGTGGCCAGAACGCCAAGACGCTCGTGAAGTACGACGACCTCCGTATCGTCCTGATCGCCCTCAGAGCGCAGACGCGTATTCCCGGACATCAGGCGGACGGACGAATCTCCGTCCACACTCTCCGTGGCCACATCCGGATGCGAGCGCTCGAGCGGACGTTCGATCTGCGCGCAGTCAATCTTCTCGCCCTCGACCCCCCGCGGCCATCCTCGTAGGCGAGCAGGTCAAGGTGCGGCTCGCCGGGTGACGCGGCGTATGGGGCCGACATGATGGCCGGCAAGCGACGCCGCTCCCCCCGCCCCTACGTCGTCGTTCTCGCCGCCCTCTTTGTGCTCGAGTGGCTCGTTCTCGCGATCCGGCGGCGCCATCGCGGGGACTGGGCCCTCGAGAATGCCCTCAGCGTGGCGTTCGTCGTGGCGCTGGCATTGTCCTACCGCCGCCTGGTCCTCTCCAGGATCTCCTATACGGCTATCTTCCTCTTCCTCTCCGTGCACACGGTCGGGGCGCACTATACCTACTCCGAGGTCCCTTACGATGCGTGGGCCCGTGCCCTGACCGGCCACCCTCTCAGCGAGCTGTTCGGCTGGCAACGCAACCATTTCGACCGCTTCGCACACTTCGCCTACGGCTTCCTGCTCGCGTACCCGATTCGGGAGATCCTGATCCGGGTCGCCGGCGTACGCGGGTTCTGGGGATACTACTTGCCGCTGGCGATCACGATGTCCACGTCAGCGGACTACGAGCTGATCGAATGGGGGGCGGCGCGGCTCTTCGGTGGCGAGCTCGGCACCGCGTACCTCGGGACTCAGGGCGACGTCTGGGACGCCCAGAAAGACATGGCGCTCGCCGGCCTCGGCGTGCCGCGGCGAGCATCAAGCTCCCTGGCAGTCTTCGTCGTCACAATCCTCCCTAAGGCGGTATTGGTCAAATGGAAATTCATGTGAACGGGACCTGGATCTAGATGGGCAAGAACAGGCTGGAGGCGTTCTCGGACGGAGTCCTCGCGATCATCATTACCATCATGGTGCTGGAACTGAAGGCGCCGCACGGAGACACCGTTGCCGTGTTGATACCTTTGGTGCCTTCCCTTTTGACCTATGTGCTCAGTTTCGTCTACCTCGGCATCTATTGGAATAACCATCACCATATGCTGCACGCTTGCCATACGGTCACAGGATCAATTCTTTGGGCAAATCTGCATCTTCTCTTTTGGCTGTCTCTTATTCCATTCACAACGGGTTGGATGGGAGAGAACCACTTCGCCACATTGCCCGCAGCAGCTTATGGCGTCGTGCTCCTAATGGCGGCGATAGCGTATTGGATTTTGCAGCATCGAATCATCGCGTCTCAGGGAGAGGATTCGATCCTCAAGAGAGCTATCGGCAGTGACTGGAAAGGCAAGCTATCGCCATTACTGTATGTTGCCGCGATTGTTCTAGCATTTGTGTCGCCGTGGCTCGCCGTTTCAATCTATGTCCTGGCAGCGATCATGTGGGTCATTCCAGATCGGCGTATCGAGCGTGTGCTCATAGGCAAGGACACATAACCTGTACCTGGAGTACCTGGGGGAGCGCGGGGGTGGCGATCACGCGAGGCGGGACTGCTGAGAAGGGTGTTCCGTCAAGGGGGCCTTTGTCCCGTCTCTGCTCCACACCTCCGGGATCGACATGAATCCCGGCCCGCATTCTACGCCGCGTGAACCCGCGACACGTTGACAGGAGTGGCCTTCGTCGCTAGCATCGCCCACATGGTTCGCCGAACGGCGCGCGCGACCACTACCACCCGGCTGGGGTCCCCGACGACGGGACGCCCAGCGATCCTGGTGGCGCGCGCCAAGCGACGAGCCCGGTCCAGACAACGCTGATCTAGCCGACGAGCTCGGCCCGGCAAGGCCCGCGACCACCACAATGGTCGCGGGCCTTTCGTGTTTCAGGAGGTGGCACCGATGAGCGAGATCGATGTCCGCATGAAGGGGGGAGCGACGGGACGCGTCCGGGCCGGAGCCACGGTCGGCGAGGTGCTCGAGCGGCTGGACGCGGGCGTGGCCGGGCAGGCCCTGGTGGCCAAGGTCGACGGCCACGCGGTCGACCTCGCGACCCGGCTCGAGGAAGGTGGCCGGGTCATCGATGTCGAGCCCGTCATGCCGGACACGCTCGAAGGCCTCGACGTCATCAGGCACTCGACCGCGCATCTCCTGGCGGCGGCCGTGCTGGATCTCTTCCCGGGAACGAAGCTCGGCATCGGCCCGGCCCTGCTGGACGACCCGCGCTTCGGGTTCTTCTACGACGTGATCGCCCCGCGACCGCTCACCGATGACGATCTGACGGCCATCGAACGGCGCATGCACGAGCTGGCGGACCTCGGGCTGCCCTTCCGTCGCGAGGAGGTCCCGAAGCCCACGGCCGTGCGACTCTTCGCGGACCGCGGCGAGCCCTTGAAGTGCGAGCTGATCGAGGACAAGGGCGGCGACACGGTGAGCCTCTACGCCATCGACGGCTCTCCCTTCGTCGACTTCTGCCTCGGCCCACACGTGCCTCGCACCGATCGGTTGCGCGCCTTCGTCCTGATCTCGCTGTCCGGCGCCTACTGGAAGGGCGATCCGCAACGGCCCCAGATGCAGCGCATCTACGGCACGGCATTCGGGACGCGCGCGGAACTCGAGGCGTGGATGCGCCAGCGGGAGGAGGCCGAGCGGCGCGACCACCGGCGTCTCGGCCGCGAGCTCGACCTGTTCTCGATCCACGAGCAGTACGGCGAGGGCCTGATCTTCTGGCATCCTAAGGGCGGCATCGTCCGCAAGGAGATGGAGGACTACCTGCGCCAGCAGCTCCTCGACCGCGGGTACGGGCTGGTCCACACCCCTCACATCGCCAGGCGCGAGCTGTGGTGGGTCAGCGGGCACGAGGAGAGCTTCGCCGACTCCATGTTCTCGCCGCTCGGGTCCGAGAAGACCGAGTTCCGGCTGAAGCCGATGAACTGTCCCTTCCACATCGCCATCTACAAGTCGGCGCGCCGGTCGTATCGCGACTTGCCGATCCGGCTGGCCGAGCTCGGCACCGTGTATCGCGCCGAGCTGACGGGGACGCTGCACGGGCTCCTGAGGGTCCGCGGGTTCACCCAGGACGACGCCCACGTGTTCTGCACGCCGGAGAGCGTGCGCGGCGAGATCGGCGCGTGCCTGGACTTCGCGTTCGCTCTGTTCCGGGTGTTCGGGTTCGAGACGTTCAGGGTCGAGCTCTCCGTGCGAGGCCCCGACTCCGGGAAGCACTATCTCGGGGCGGAGGCCGACTGGCGGAACGCGGAGGCCGCGCTCGTCTCGGCGCTGGACGAGCGGAGCATCCCCTACCGCAGGATGGAGGGCGAGGCGGCCTTCTACGGTCCCAAGATCGACATCAGCGTCGAGGACGCCATCGGACGCCCGTGGCAGTTGACGACGGTGCAGTTCGACTTCAACCTGCCGGAGCGCTTCGGGCTCGAGTACGTCGGCGCGGACAACGCGCCGCACCGGCCGTTCATGATCCACCGCGCGCTCTTCGGGTCGATGGAGCGGTTCTTCGGCGTCCTCGTGGAGCACTACGCCGGCGCGTTTCCGCTCTGGCTGTCGCCGGTACAGGTCGCGGTCCTCACGATCACGGAGCGCGTCGGCGCCTACGCCGAGACGGTCCTCCGCGCGCTGCGCGGGGCCGGGCTGCGCGTCGAGCTGAACGCGGGCGGCGACAAGATCGCGGCCAAGATCCGCGACGCGCAGATGCAGAAGATCCCGTTCATGCTCGTGGTCGGCGCCCGCGAGATGGAGGCCGGGACGGTGGCGGTCAGGGAGCGTTCGCGGGGGGACCTCGGAGCGATGTCGCTCGACGAGTTCGAGCGCATGGCGCTGGCGCTGATCCGATCGCGCGCGCCACGCACCACGCCGTGAGACGCGAGCGCGGCTGCCGTGGGGTTCCTTGGCGCTGCTGCTGGGTTTCTACCATCGGCCGTCCGGCGCAAGAGTCGGTCAGGAGGACCGACCGAACGCCGCGTGGGTGACGCGGGCGGAGGGCTGGACTTCGAGCACCGCGTCGCGCCACTGTCGACGCGGAGGAGACCGATGATCACCGACGGGAAGACCGAACACGTGGTGCGATTCCATCCCCGGCGTCTCGGGCACGCCAACCTCTTCGTCTCCGACCTCGACCGGTCGATGCGGTTCTACAACGCGGTGTGCGGGTTGGAGGAAGTGCGCAGGGAACCGGCCATCCGCATCGGGTTCCTGAGCAACGGCAACACCTGTACCTGGGGGAGCGCGGGGGTGGCGATCACGCGAGGCGGGAATGCTGAGAAGGCGTGCTCGGCAACACCGCCAGGGCATCGACGGCCTTCACCCCCTGCCCCGCGGGCAAGACCATCAGCGGGTTGATGTCCAGCTCAGCCAGATGGCCGGTGAGGTGCACGGCCAGCCACGAGACGCGGACCAGGGTGTCGGCGAGAGCCGCCACGTCCGCCGGTGGTCGGCCTCGGAAGCCCCGGAGGAGCCGGGCTCCCTTGACGTCCGAGAGCATGGCCTGGCTCTCGGACAGGGTCAGGGGACAGCGCCGCACGGCAACGTCGTCGTATACCTCCACCATCACCCCGCCCGTCCCGAACAGCAGCACCGGTCCGAGCTGCGCGTCGTAGGAGACACCGACGATGACCTCTACCCCCTCTGTCACCATCTCTTGCACCAGCACTCCGGAGACGGTCGCGTCCGGGGCATGGGCGAGAGCGCTGGCCATGATCTCGGTGTAGGCGCGTCGCACCTCTTCGGCGCTCTGCACGCCCAGGCGGACGGCGCCGGCCTCGGTCTTGTGCGGAATGTCGGGCGAGTCGACCTTCAACGCCACCGGGTAGCCGAGGCGCTCGGCGGCCTCGACCGCCGCCTCGGGAGAAGATGCAAGGACTTCGCGCGTCACCGGTATTCCCCAGGCCGCGATGAACTGTTTGCTCTCGG
>QHSV01000425.1 GCA_003221655.1 Candidatus Rokuibacteriota bacterium | reverse complement strand
GTTCGCGGAGCTGACGGCCCGGCTCGAGGCCACCCGGGCCGCGGCGTCCGGAAATCCTTACCGCAGTTGAATTTGCGGCCCTGGCCCGCCCTCGTTATTATGGATGCAATGCCGACGCGCTTCGTGATGGCGACGGTGCTGCTCACGGCAAGCCTGACCGGGCTCGCGGTGTCCGCGTATCTCTACGTGTGGCCCGGCGCGGCTCGCGCGCCCAGATGGCTTCCGGCGCCGGTGCCCGAAGCCATCGTCCTGCGCCCCATGTTTCCGATCACGACCCGCGGAGTCGAGGTGAGGCGGGGGGACACCCTCGCGCGCACGCTCGCGCGCGGAGGCATCGAGGCCCGCGCCGCCAATGAGCTCGCCGGACAGTTCGGGAGAAACGGCGCGGAGCTCCGGAAACTCCGGCCAGGCGCCGCAGTCGAGATCATCTCGAATTTCCGGAACGAGCCCATCCTCGTCCGCTATGAGGCGAGCCCGTGGCTGTCGTTCGCCGCCCGCGCCGTGCGCGGTGGCTGGCAGGTAGGCCGTGCCGAGACCGTTCCCGACGTTCGGGTGGAGGCGGTAACCGGCGTGGTGCAGCGCTCGCTCTTCGATGCGGTCGAGCGGACCGGCGAGTCGGCCCGGCTCGTGCTCGGGCTGGTTGAGATTTTCTCCTCGGACTTCGACTTCACCGCCGACACGCGCGCCGGCGACCGCTTTCGTCTCCTGGTCGAGAAGCGCTACGCGGGCGACGACTTCGTCGATTACGGCCGGATCCTCGTCGCCCAATACGCGAGCGGGGGCAAGACACTCACCGGCGTCGGGCTCGAGCGGGCGTCGCGCTACGGACACTACGACCTGGCCGGCCAGTCGCTCCGGAAGAGCTTCCTCAAGTCGCCGCTCGAGTTCTCCCGCGTAACCTCGGGCTTCACCTACGCGCGGCCGCACCCGATCCTCGGTGGGGTGCGTCCTCATCTCGCGATCGACTACGGAGCGCCGGTCGGCACGCCGGTGCGCGCCGTCGCGGACGGCGTCGTCGTCCATGCCGGATGGAACGGCGGCAACGGCATCCAGGTCCATCTCCGGCATCGGTCGGGCTACGAGACCCAGTACAACCATCTTTCCCGGATCAGCGACGGGCTCCGGCCCGGTGTGCGCGTCCGGCAGAAGCAGATCATCGGCAATGTCGGCGCCACCGGGCTCGCAACGGGACCCCACCTCGACTACCGCGTCGCGCGCAACGGCACGTTCGTGAACCCGCTCGGTGAGAAGTTCATCCCCGGTGAGCCGATCCCGGCGACGGCCCGTCCCGACTTCCAGCGCCACGCGCGGGAGCTCCTCGCGCGCCTCGAGGCCACGGCTCCCTTCTAGTTGGACACGGGGGAGCGCGCGCCGCTCCCCATGTGAGCGCCCAAGGCCACTGTGCCGATGAACGAGCGTCGGTCAGTCACTGGATGATCTCATCGGCCCGCAGCAGCAGGGATTGCGGGATCGTCAGCCCAAACGCCTTCGCAGTCTTGAGGTTGATCACCATGTCGAACTTTGTCGGTTGCTCGACGGGGAGGTCGCTGGGCTTGGAGCCCTTGAGGATCCTGTCCACGTACACGGCGGCGCGCCGGTACATCTCGGGGACGCTGCCGCCGTAGAACATGAGGCCCCCGGCGTCCACGAACTCCCTGCCCGGATACATGGAGAGCAGGCGGTGTTTCGCGACGAAGTCGACGATGGGTGTGCTGTAGGAGGCGATGAGTGGGTCGGCCGTCGTCATGAGCGCGTCGGGTCGCTTCCCGGCGATCGCCGCCAAGACCTGCTCGAAATCGTGCGGACCCCGGAACTTGTGAGGCTCGAGCCTGACGCCCAAGGGGGTGGCCCACCGCTGCGTCTCTTTGAGGGCCAAGACGCTCCCGGGATTGTCGGGGTTGTAGATCAACGCGACACGCGAGAGCCTCGGATGGGCCTCCCGGAGCAGCTCTAACCGCTTCCCATATTCAGGGCCAATGAAGGCGACCCCGGTCAGGTTGCCCCCGGGGCGCGGGTAGCTCGCGACGAGGCCCGACTGATCGGGGAATGCGACATTCGCAAACACGATCGGGATCGTCGTCGTCGCTTGCTTGGCCGCTCCGGAGGCTAGCGAGCCCGCAGTGCAGAGGATGTCCACCGGGAGACGAACCAGCTCAGCGGCGAGCTGGGGAAGGCGCTCGCTGCGCCCCTCGGCCCAGCGGGCCTCGATGGCGATGTTCTGGCCTTCGACGTAACCGACCTCGCGCAATCCAGCCCGAAGGGCCTCCAGGTTGGAGAGGTCGTTGGCG
>QHSV01000021.1 GCA_003221655.1 Candidatus Rokuibacteriota bacterium | reverse complement strand
GCGGCTCGAGCCACTCCGGTCTCCGAGTCAGTGGGATCGTAATGGGTGATTGGAGGGTCGGGGCGGGCGGGGCGCGGGGTCCTTGGCTCGCCCCGTGTAGTCAGCGTCGCTTCGACTCAGCCGCCGTCACCCATCGCGAGGCACGGGCAGCAGTCGGGGCGAGCCGGGGACCCCGCGCCCCGCCCGCCCCGACCCGATCCCGTCACCACCTGCGAGTCTCCCCGTGCTTGAGGATCCAGACGCGGTCGAGGTCGAGCCGGAGCCGGCGAGCTTCGGCGATGAGCCGCTGCGGCGGCTCCTCGAGCGGTTCCTCGGCGAGATCGAAAGTCCCCCAGTGAATCGGGACCAACCGCTGCCCACGGACGTCGGCCAAGGCCCGGAGCGCCTCCTCGGGCGTCGTGTGGCTGGCCTTCATGATGACCGCTGGCACGTAGGCGCCGATCGGCACCGCTGCGAGGTCGAACGGGCCGAGCCGGGCTCCGATCTCCTTGAACCCGTCGAAGTAGGCCGAGTCCCCTGCGAAGTAGAGACGCCTGGCTCGGCCGGCGACGACCCAGCCGCTCCAGAGGCGGCGGTTCCGATCCCAGAGAGTGCGCCCCGAGAAGTGCTGGGCCGGGACACAGGTGAACATCAGCCCACGCAATTCGCGCTTGCCCCACCAGTCGAGCTCGTCGACATCGGTGATGCCGACGTCTGCGAACCACTGTTTGACTCCGAGCGGGACGAAGAACCGGGGCCGGTGCTCCGCGGCGAGCCGTCTGACCGTCGCCTCGTCCAGGTGATCGTAGTGGTCATGCGAGATCACGACCGCGTGGATCGGCGGGAGATCTTCGAACCTGAGACCGGGGGCCGACACCCGCCGCGGCCCCGCGAACGACACCGGGCTCGCTCGGCCCGACCAGTGGGGGTCGGTGAGAATGTTGACGCCGTCCAGCTGGATCAACAGGGTCGCATGACCGACCCAGGTCACGGTCACGGCGCCGCGATTGTCATGGATCGTCCCGAGGTCGCTCGCGACCTGGGGAAAGTTCGCGGTCCGCGGCGTGAAGGTGCTGGCCCAGACGCGTGAGACGAAGAACGTGAAACGTGTCCAGGCGCCGGCGGTCACATGCGACGGATTCAGGTTCGCGTACCCGCGCTCGCGATGATGGGCCGGGGCACCAGCCACGGGAGCTCCGACGCCGGCGCAGCCGGTCGCGAGGAGGGCCAGCAGGAGCGCGACAGCCCGCCAGGACGTCAGGCGGCGGGCTCCCCGAGCGGCAGCTCGATGACGAACGAGGCGCCGCCCTCGGCGCAGTTCTCGGCCCGGAGCGCACCCCCCAGCCCGGTGACAATGCCGTAGGAGACGGAGAGCCCCAGGCCGCTTCCCTCGCCGGGTGGCTTCGTGGTGAAGAAGGGATCGAAGATCTTCGGCAGCGCCTCGGGCGGGATCCCCGGGCCCGTGTCGCGCACCTCGACGTGGGCGTGGCGATCCGACGGCCAGACCCGCACCGTCAGCACTCGATTCGCCGGGTACATGGCCATCGCCTGATGCGCATTCTGGACGAGGTTGAGCAGCACCTGCTGGAGCTGGTTCTCGTCGGCCCACACGAACGGGCACGCAGCGAAGTCGGTGACCACGCGGATGTTGTCCTGCTGGAGCTGATAGCCCTTCAGCTCGAGCACCCGCCGCGCCTGGTCGGCGACCGAGCACGGGCGCCGTTCGGGCGTGTAGTGACGGGCGAACAACAACAAGTTCTGGACGATGCGCGCCGCGCGGCCCGCCTCCTCGGCGACGATCCCGAGGCGGTCGCGCACGTGCGAGGTCGTTTCCGGGTGCGTCAGCAGGAGGTGCGTCTGGCCGAGGATCGTCGTCAGCGGATTGTTGATCTCGTGCGCGACTCCCGAAGCGAGCTCGCCGACGGCCGAGAGCTTCTCGGCGTGGACGAGCTGTGTCTCGGCGCGGATGCGCTGCGCATGGGCGCGCTTGAGCTCATCGCGCTCGCGCAGCAGCTCGGAGTAGAGCTGCGCATTGTGCAGGGCGACGCCGATCTGATCGGCGGCCGCCTGGAGGAGGGCGAGCTCCTGCCGGTGGAACTGGTCGAGGGTCTTGCGGCCGAGCGAGAGAGTGCCGAGGATCCGCCCCCGGCTATGGATCGGCACGCAGACGAACCCCTGGATCTGCTCACGCCGGACCGCGGCCCGGGCGCTCGGCAGGACGTTCGGGTCATCGTAGTTCTTCTCGATCCGGACTACCTTGCCCGTGACGGCCACGTGGCCGATGAGCCCTTCGCCGACGGGCAGCGTCCGGTTCACCTCGCGCAGGCGCGCGGACATTCCGCGCTCGGCCCGGAGCTCGAGCATCCTGCCGTCCTCGGAGAGGAGATGGAGGCTCGAGATCTCGTGACCGGTGACGCCCGTGAGTGCGTCGACCGCGGTGCGTAGGACTTCCTCGACGTCGAGCGTGCGGCTGACGGCCTCCGCAACGGTGTGGAGGATCTTGAGGTGCGGCTCGACGTCTGGCCGCGCGGGCGCCCGGCGCCGCCGGTCAGCGCGGGACGGGGAGCGACCGGCGCGCCGCTTCAATCGCGGACTCCACGAGCGCCCGGTCTGCGGCCGGGAGATCACCGAACGCGGCGGCGAGGTCGAGAAGCATCGCGATCTCGGCAAGGTCCTCACTGGCGGCTGCGCCCCTGCCAGCCGCCGCGCCACGCGCTGCGGCGAGGACCACGGTTTCCAGTCGCTCGCCGGTGGATGTCCGCGCCGTCTGCCCCATGGCGCGCACGACGCGGAACACCGTGTGGGTGAGACGATTCCACGGGTCGTCGTCCGGAACGGGGCCGGCGGCAGCCTTCTCGGCCACGCGCGCGAGGGCCGCGGCTACGGCGCGATCGAGATAGTCGAAGTCGAAGGGCTTGGCGACGTAATCGAAGGCACCGAGCTTGAGCGTCTCCTTTGCGAGGCCGACGTCCTCGTTTGCGGTCACCATGATGACGGGAACACTCTCGGTCAGCTCGCGGATCCGGCGGAGAACTTGTAAGCCGTCAAGCCCGGGCATGCGCACGTCCAGCAGAACGAGGTCGGCGCGCCCGTCGCGAATCGCAGTGAGCGCCTCGATCCCGCTCCCCGCTACCTCGACGGCATAGCCCTCGGTGGCAAAGTACTCGGTCAGGACCTCGCGCACGGGGGCTTCGTCATCAACGACCAGGATCCGCCCAAGAGCCATCACCCAGTATTTTAACCCAGGCCATGCTTCCGGCCCTCACCCCGCGGTGCGTCCCACGAACGCGTAGACGAGCTCTAAAGCCGCGTCAAGACGAGCCGGATCCTTTCCCCCCGCTTGGGCGAGGTCGGGACGGCCGCCTCCCCCGCCGCCGACCGCCTTGGCGACCTCCTGGACCAGCCGGCCCGCCTGGAAGCGGGCGGTGAGGTCCTTCGTCACCGCGGCGATGAGGTTCACCTTGCCGTCAACGACGCTTCCCACGCAGACGACCCCGGAGCCGAGCCGGTTGCGCAGAGTATCCGCGACCGACCGGAGTCCATCCGCATCCAGCCCGTCGATCCGGCCGGCGATCACGGCGACACCGTTGACCTGGCGCGCCGCCTTGACGAGGTCCTCTGCGCGCGAGCGCGCGAGCCGTGCCTCGAGCTCCGCCAGCTGCCTCTCGAGCGCGCGCTGCTCCTCGATGAGCTTCTGGAGTCGCTTCGGGACCTCCAGAGGCCCGATCTTCAGCAGCTCGGCCGCGTCGCGAAGCGCCGCCTCCTTCCTGGCGATGCTCTCGAGCGCCGCCGGCCCCGCGACGGCCTCGACACGGCGTACGCCGGAGGCGACGGCACCCTCGGCGGCGACCTTGAGGAGGCCGAGCTCACCGGTCTGGTCCAGATGAGTGCCGCCGCATAGCTCGGTCGAGAAATCACCGATCTTGACGACGCGCACCCGGCTGCCGTACTTCTCTCCGAACAGCGCCATGGCGCCCATCCGGAGCGCCTCGTCGAGGTCCATCTCCATCCGGCCGACCGGCACGTTGGCCTGGACCTGCGCGTTCACGAGCTCCTCGATCTGCTCCACG
The DNA here is from genome assembly GCA_003221655.1 of Candidatus Rokuibacteriota bacterium. Lineage (GTDB taxonomy): Bacteria > Methylomirabilota > Methylomirabilia > Rokubacteriales > CSP1-6 > AR31. The sequence continues at coordinate 17,069 of QHSV01000021.1, read as the reverse complement.
TCGCGGTCCTTCAGTGAGGCCCCGTGGGAAAAGTCGAAGCGCAGGTGGTCCGGCGCCACGAGCGAACCCGCCTGGGTCACGTGCGTGCCCAGGACCCGGCGCAGCGCCGCGTGGAGCAGGTGCGTGCCGGTGTGATGCCGGCGCAGGCCCTGGCGCCGTGGCGTCTCGACGCTGACGGCGACGTCCTCGTTCTCGTGGAAGCCGCCGCTCACGACCCGCACCCGATGCACGATCAGCTTGGAGCCCCGGTAATACGTGTCGATGATCTGGCCGCGGCCGCTTCGGCCGACGAGCGTGCCCGTGTCGCCCACCTGGCCGCCGGATTCGGCGTAGGCCGGCGTGCGGTCGAAGATCATCTCGACCTCGGCGCCCTCGACCGCCTCGGGGAGCCGCCGCGGGCCGCCGGCGCCGACGTCGACGATCGCCAGGATCCGGGCGGGCGACGTCAGCGAGTCGTATCCGACGAACTCGGTCGCCGGGACGCCGAGTCGCTGGTAGACCGTGGCCGCCTCCGCGTCGTCGCCGGCGCCGAAGGCCGCACCGGCGCGGGCGCGGGCGCGCTGCGCCTCCATCTCGGCGTCCGCGGTCGCGCGCGTCGCGTCCGTCACCCGCCAGCCCGCGTCCTGAAAGAACTCCTCGGCGAGGTCCATGGGAAACCCGTAAGTGTCGTAGAGCGTGAACAGGAAGCGGCCATCCACCACGCGCCGCGTGTCGCTCGCGTGGGCGTCGAGGTAGTCCTTGATCTTGAGCGTGCCGGTATCGAGCGTCTCGGCGAAGCGCTCCTCCTCCTGCCGGACGGCGTGCTGGATCCGAGCCTGCTCGGCGCTGAGCTCAGGATACGCGCCGCGCATGATTTCGGTGACCCAGTTCACCGTCCTCCACAGGAAGGGCTCGGTGAGCCCGAGCATCCGCCCGTGGCGCATGGCCCGGCGCATGATGCGTCGAAGCACGTAGCCGCGCCACTCGTTCGAGGGCGTCACACCGTCGGCGATCAGGAACGTGGCCGCCCGCGCATGATCGGCGATGACGCGCATGGACACGTCGCCGGCCTCGCTGGCGCCGTAGCGGTGCCGGGCGAGCGCGGCCGTCGCCTCGATCAGCGGGGCCAGGAGGTCGGTGTCGTAGACCGACGCCTGGCCCTGCACGACTGCGGTGATGCGCTCGAGCCCCATGCCGGTGTCGATCGAGGGCCGCGGCAGCGGCGTGAGGGTGCCGCGCGCGTCGCGGTTGAATTGCATGAAGACCAGGTTCCACACCTCGACCCACCGGTCGCACTCGCACGCGGGTCCGAGACACGGCCGGCCGGCGGCGACCTCGGCGCACGGAATCTGATCGCCCTGGTGGAAGTGGACCTCGGCGCACGGGCCGCACGGTCCCGTGTCGCCCATCGCCCAGAAGTTGTCCTTCTCGCCAAGGCGCAGCACGCGGTCGTCACCGAATCCGGCCACGCGCTTCCAGAGGGCGAACGCGTCGTCGTCGTCGGTATACACGGTCGCGATGAGTCGGCGACGGTCGAGCCCGAGGTCGCGCGTGAGGAACTCCCAGGCGAAAGCGATCGCCTCCGCCTTGAAATAGTCGCCAAACGAGAAGTTGCCGAGCATCTCGAAGAAGGTATGGTGCCGTGCCGTGCGGCCGACGTTCTCGAGGTCGTTGTGCTTGCCACCGGCGCGCACGCACTTCTGGCTGGACGTCGCGCGCACGTAGTCGCGCCGCTCCTCGCCGAGGAAGACGGACTTGAACTGGACCATGCCCGCGTTGGTGAAGAGCAGCGTCGGGTCGTCGCCGGGGACGAGCGACGACGAGCGCACGCGCGTGTGCCCGTTGCGCTCGAAGTACTGCAGAAACTTCTCGCGGAGCTCGGCGCCGGTCATACGTTCATAGTCGCGCCTCGGCCGGCGGGGTCTTCTCGGATCGCTCGCCTCGGGCCTGGGGGCCCCGGCCCCCGGGCGGCCCTGCGGCTCGCGACGGCGCGCGCCCGCTCGAGCTCGTCGTCGCCCTGGGCGGCGAGCGCCGCGTCGACCAGGGACCCGGCGACCCCACGCGCCCGCAGCTCCGCGCGCAGGCGCGCAGGGCCATAGCCGCGCGCCGAGCGAGTGGCGATCCAGTGGTGGGCGAAGGCAGCGTCGTCGAGATAGCCACGCGCGGTAAGATCGGCAAGGACCTCGGCGGCGACCGGTGCCGGCGCACCGCGCCGGCGCAAGCGCTCCGCCAGCTCGCGCGTGGTCCAGGCGCGTCGCGAAAGGAGATCGGCGGCGGCGAGCCGCGCGGTCCGCGCGTCGAGAGCTCGGCGCGGACCGCGCGGACCCGTTACGATCTCTTGAAGAAGGAGCTGCCGGCGGGGGAGACGGGCGCCCGCTCCTCCCGCTTCTGCTCGAACGACTGTTCGCCCGTCGAGAAGATGCCCCGGACCTTGAGGTCGAAGTCGTCGGCGTTGGTCGCCGCTTCCCGGGCGGTCTCGTACGAAATGGTGCCCTCACGATAGAGCTTCAGCAGACACTGGTCGAAAGTCTGCATGCCGTACTGCGATTGGCCCTGGGCGATGAACGTGGGGATCTCCGGCGTCCGCTTGGGCTCCCGGATGCAGTCCCTGATGGCGCCGGTGCCGACGAGCACCTCCACGGCCGGAATGCGCCCCTCCCCTCCGATCTTCGGGATGAGCCGCTGGGAGACGATGCCGACCATGACGGCCGCCAGCTGGTCACGGATCTGTTGCTCCTGATGGGGCGGGAAGGTGCCGATGATCCGGTTGACGGTCTCGCTGGAGTTGAGCGTGTGGAGCGTCGAGAAGACCAGGTGACCCGTCTCCGCGGCGTGGAGCGCGACCGACATGGTCTCCGGGTCGCGCATTTCGCCTACGAGGATCACATCCGGGTCCTCGCGCAGGGCCGCGCGCAATGCGGTGGCGAAGCTCGACGAGTCGTGACCGATCTCGCGCTGGCTGACCACGCAGCCGATGTCATCGTGGGTGAACTCGATCGGATCCTCGATCGTGATGATGTGATCGTTCCGCGTGCGGTTGATGTAGTCGATCATCGACGCGAGCGTCGTCGACTTGCCCGAGCCCGTGATGCCGGTGACCAGCACCAGCCCGCGGCGTTCCATGGAAAGCTGCTCGAGCACCTCCGGCAGCCCGAGCTCCTCGAACTTCGGCTTCTTCGACGGGATCGAGCGCAGCACGGCCCGCACGGCGCCGAGCGCCAGGAACATGTTGACGCGGAACCGGCCGTAGTTCGGCACCGAGTACGCCGAGTCGACCTCGCGTCCGTCCTTGAGCTGGGTGTACATCCGCTCGGTGAGACACCGGCGCGCGATCGCGTCCATGTCGTCGGCGGTGAGCACGCCGAGATCCCCCTGGGGCACCAGGCGCCCGTGGATCCGGAGGACCACCGGCGAGTTCGCCTTCAGGTGGAGGTCCGAGGCACCGCGCTCGACGCCGGTGACCAGGAGCTTGTCGAATTCCATCGCCATGAGCGGCTCCTATTTGATCGGCACGGCCGGGCGAAGCCCAAGGGCGTCACGGAGTTTCGCTTCGAGGTCGACGAGCGTCGCCGCATTTTCCTGGAACCACTTCTTGGCGTTCTCGCGTCCCTGTCCGATCCGTTCGCTCTTGTACGTGTACCAGGTCCCGGACTTCTCGATGAGGCCGTGGTCGACGCCAGCGTCCAGCACGCTGCCTGCCTTCGAAATGCCCTCGCCGTAGAGGACGTCGAACTCCGCCTCCCGGAAGGGCGGCGCGAGCTTGTTCTTGACCACCTTGACCTTGGTCCTCACTCCGAGCGACTCGGTCCCCTGCTTGATCGCGTCCTGCCGCCGGATGTCGAGCCGCATGGAGGCATAGAACTTCAGGGCGCGCCCGCCCGAGGTCGTTTCAGGCGAGTTGTGGACCACGACCCCATCGACCAGATAGGTGTGGTACCCCTCGACTTGCAGATCGAAGCGGTGGGTGGCGCGCGTGCTCGGCTTGACGTAGCGCCTGAGAACTCGCGCGGGGACGGCACGTAGCCGCTCGCGATTCGGGAGCGCATCGCTCTCGAGCGGAGGATGCCAGGTGAATCGCCCGCGCAGGCTCGGGTGAAGCTTGTAGTCCACGGAGGGGTGGACGTAGGGCGCGATCAGCGCGTGGAGTCGAGCGGTCTGTTCAGAGCTGAACCAGCAACCGCGGCCATCGTCGCGGGGGCGCCCTATGTGGAAGCGCTCCATGGCCTCGATCGCGCGTTCGCGGGACTCGCCGGCGAGCGCCTTGTTGTAGAGGACCGCCTTGCCCTTGCCCCAGCGCGCATACGAGCCAGCGAACGAGCCGTCATCCCCGTACCACACGGCGAGGCCACGGGCATCCAGCCGCTCGAGCATCGCGCTCGAGGCGATGCGGTCCCGGCTCGCCCCGTAGTATTCCGTCAATAGGTCGGCCAGCGCCGCCGTCGCGATCGTATCGAACCCAAACCCGTTTCCAGTCCGCTTGATCGGACCGGCGAAAGGCGCGAGCATGTCCCGCTTCCACTGCAGATAGTCCTTCTGCGCCACACCGTGCCCGACTCGGAAGCTTGCGAGGTGAGTGCTGAGTCGTCGAAGCGATCCGTCACCGAAGCTGCCGCCGAGGACCACCTGCCACTGGTCGGTCGTCAGTGAGTAGTCCTTCACGGATACGAGCACTTCGTCACCGACCCCGAGATCACCGGCTCTGACCCGACCGCGGGGCGTGAAGATGACATGATTCTCAGTCGCCGCGAAGTGGCGCCGCCCTGCGCGCCCGCCCTCGACCTCGAACTGAAGGAAATGACCGGCACGGCCATTGTCGAACCAGTTGACGACCCGCCGCGGCTCGATCCTTCCCGTCTCCGGATCCCAGGAGAGAACCTCGACCGCGCGTCGCTGGTTGACGAGCTTGCCAATCTTCTCGCTGGTCCCGTCCGCGAGGACGACCCGCGTGGAGTAATGAAAGCACCCAAACATTACCCCGATCTTCTCGCGGATCTGGTTGATGAAGATCACGACCGCGCCCGAGCGCGAGATGGCGGCGGTGAGCTTGCGGAGCGCCTGGGACATGAGGCGCGCCTGCAGGCCCGGCAGCGAGTCGCCCATGTCGCCGTCGAGCTCGGCGCGGGGCACCAGCGCCGCGACCGAATCGATCACGATCACGTCGACAGCGTTGGAGCGAACGAGCGTCTCGGTGATCTCGAGCGCCTGCTCGCCGGTGTCCGGCTGGGAGATGAGCAGCTCGTCGGTGTTGACGCCAAGCTTCTTGGCGTAGATCGGGTCGAGCGCGTGCTCGGCGTCGATGAATGCGGCGATGCCACCCAGGCGCTGGGCTTCCGCGACGACGTGCAACGCGAGCGTGGTCTTGCCCGAGGACTCGGGGCCGTAGATCTCGGTGACCCGTCCCCGCGGCAGGCCGCCGACGCCGAGCGCCACGTCGAGCGTGATGGCGCCGGTCGGAATGACGGCGATCTCCTCGAGGGGCCCGTTCGCGCCGAGGCGCATGACCGAGCCCTTGCCGAACTGCCGCTCGATCTGCGCGATCGCCAGCTCTAGGGCCTGCCGTCGCTCGCTCTTCGCCTCAGCCATACGTCTCTCCTTGCATCATCCTCGCACGCTCGCTGCACGTTGCGTTACCGCTTTCGAGCATTCTAGGGGGGCCCCGGCGGGGGCGTCAATGTCCGGACATTCAGACACGGCGCCCGACCTCTCCGCCAAGGCTCACGGTGGCCAGCTCCGTGTATCGGGCGCCCCGCGGGGACAGCTCGCTGCGCATGAGCGAGGCGCCCGCGACGCGCATCCGGCCGAACTCACACCCCGCGGCGCCCCGCAGGGCCTCGGCGAGGGTCGGGTTTCGCCCGGGTTGGCGGGCCCGGCCGAGCGTGATGTGCGGGGAGAAGGGCCGCTCGTCGCGGGCGAAGCCGAGCCCCGCGAGCGCCGCGTCCACGCGGCCGGCCAGATCGACCATCGCGCCGGTGCCTGCGGTCACCCCGGCCCAGATGACCCGCGGACGCGTCAGCGATGGGAAGGCGCCGAGCCCCGCACAATTTGCGTCGAAAGCGTTCACGTCCGAGGCCGCCCCCGTGAGCGCGCTGACGATGGCGCCGATCCGGCCCTCGGCGACCTCGCCGAGGAACTTCATGGTGAGATGGAGATTCCCAGGAACCACCCAGGCGACGTCGCGCGCCACGGGTCGCAGCCGCTCGATCGCCGCCCCGATCTCTCTTCGGATGGCGTCATCGAGCAGGATCGCGACGAACGCGCGGATGCCGTCTATCGCGTGTCCAGCAACTGCAGCAGGTTCCGAATGCCCTGTCGCCGCTCCGGATCGGTCTCGGCGGCGAGCGCGGCGCGCAGATCGCTGATCGCCCCGGGGCGGTCGCCCTTGAGCTCCCGCTCGAGGCCGCGCGCCGCCAGCGCCCGCGAATCGAGTGGAGCCTGCGCCGGGGGGATCGAGGTTGATGCTGGAGCTGAGGCGGGCGGGCCGGTCCCCGGACCCGGGGCGGCGGCAGCGGGCGCCGTCAGCGACGGGGTCAGCACGGGGGGCCGCGCCACCGGCGGTGCGCTGTCGACGGCGGCCCGCATCCGCGCCTTCTGTCGCGGCTCCGGCTCGAGCTCGATCGCCTGGAGCCAGTCGGCTCGGGCCAGGTCCGTGTCGCCGGCGAGCCACCGCGCGCTGCCGCGCGCGAAGAGGGCCTCGGCGTGACGGGGATTCACCGAGAGGGCTGTCGTGAAATCGGTGATCGCGCGCTGGTAGTCGCGCTTCGAGATCAGTACCAGGCCTCGGTTGAAGAGGACGTCGCCGTCGCGCGACCCCAGCGCGAGCGCCTTCGTGTAGTCCTCGTTCGCGCCGTCCACGTCGCCCAGGCGCGCCCGGACGACGCCGCGGTTCGCGTACGCGGGAGCCGACTCCGGCGAGCGGCGGATCGCCTCGTCGAACGCCTCCTTCGCAGCCAGATCCTGGCCCCGCTGGGCAAACGAGAGCCCACGGTCGAAGGGCGTGATGGCCGAGCACGCCGCGGCCGCTACGATCAGCACGAGGCTCCACGCTCTCACGGTTGTCCCTTCAGGGACCGCCGGAGCATGTCGAGTGCCGCCTGGGTCGACTGCCACTTCACCGCCGCCCGGTCGCCGGCGAAGTGAAAGCGTTGCGCGAGGGCGTCGCCCTGGACGGCCAGACCGATGAAGACGGTGCCGACGGGCTTCGTCGGCGTTCCGCCGTCGGGGCCGGCGATTCCTGTGATGGCAAGCCCGCACGGCGCGCCTGCGCGCGTGGCGATCCCGCGCGCCATCGCCTCGGCACACGGCGCGCTGGCGGCGCCGTGCGTTTTCAGGATCGACTCGGGGACGCCGAGCAGCTCCTCCTTCGCTCGGTTCGAGTACACCAGAACGCCCCGCTCGAAGTACGCCGAAGAGCCCGGAACGTTCGTCAGGCGGTGGCCCAGGAGCCCGCCCGTGCATGCCTCCGCCACGGCCAGCGTCAGCCTCCGCTCGAGCAGCATGCGGCCAACGACCAGCTCCAGGGTGTCGCCGTCGCGCCCGAAACAGTCGCCGCCGAGGATGGCGACGATCGCTGCTTCGGCCTTGGCGAGGCTCCGTGCGGCCTCGGCCGGCGTCGAGGCGCGCGCGCGCAGCCTCACCCACACCTCGCCGTCGGCGGGGATGGTGGACACGGTCACCTCGCCTTCCCGGCCCAGCCAGTCGACGAGCCGCTCCTCGACATCGGCGAGGCTGAGGCCGGCCGTCCGGAGTGTCCGAACGAGCGCGGCCCCGCGCCCGCTCGCCCACGCGCGCGCGAAAGGCGCCAGATGCTGCTCGATCATCGACTGGACGCCGGCGGCGCGCGCAAGGACCGCGAAGGCGCGCGGGCCGCTCTCGAGAGCCCACCCGGCTTCGCCGTCGGCCGTGACCCACACCGTGGTGCCCTGCGGCAGGAGCGCCAGGCGCTCCGCCCGTCGGGGCAGCGGTCGGTCGAGCCGCCGGTAGCGCTCCTGGAGCGCGGCAAGGAGACGCTCGTTGAGCACGAGCCGCGTACCGCCCACGCGCGCGAGAACGCGGCGCACGATGTCGCCGGCCGAGCCTCCGCCGCCTGCGAGCACCACCGTCAACGCCTCGTCGGGCCCGAGCGCCCGTTCCAGCGCGGCTTCATCGTCCTCGATGAAGCCGCGACTCGCGACCGCAATGCCCGCGGCGGCGAGGGCGCCGGCGACGGCCGCATCGTCCGCGCCGGCGGACGGTATCCCTCCGACCGTCACGATGTGGGCGCTCGCCGTCATGGCCAAGCGAGGGTGGCGCGGCCGACCGCGATCACGGCGAGAGCGTACAACGCCGCGATCAGATCATCCACCATGACGCCGATGCCGCCGGCGATCCGCTGACTTGCACGCGCGGGGAACGGCTTGGTGATGTCGAAAATCCTGAACAGGACGAAGCCCACCGCCAGCACCGCGACCGTCGGCGGAAACAGGAGAACGGTGAGCGTCATCCCGGCCACCTCGTCGATGACGATCGCGCCCGGATCCTTGACGCCGAGCAGGCGCTCGGCGCGGTGAGCCGCCCAGGTCCCGGCGAGCGTGACGGCGACGAAAAACAGCAGCAGACCAGAGCGCGAGAACGGAATGATCCACACGATGAAGGCAGCGAGGGCGCTGCCGACCGTACCCGGAACCAGTGGCGCGTAGCCGGTGCCGCAGCCGGTCGCGATGACGAGCGCTACACGGTCGACCGCCGCGGCCTGCCTAGGCGCGCTCGCCGACGAGCTCGTATCCCTCGACCTCGACGATGCGAATGCGCGCGAAGTGGCCCGGCGTCAAGCTCCGGTCGCGGAGGTACACGACCCCGTCGATCTCGGGCGCTTGGCCGGCGGTCCTCCCCTCCCATGCGAACGCAGGATCCTCGCTGGGGCCGTCGACCAGGACGTCCGTCACGGTGCCGGCGAGCGCAGCGCCGCGCTCCCAGCCAAGGCGGTCCTGATATTCCTGCACGAGCGCGGCGCGTTCCGCCGCGACCTCGGCCGCGACCTGGTCGGGATACGCGGGCGACGGCGTCCCCTCTTCGGCCGAGTAGGTGAAAACGCCGAGGCGGTCGAAGCGGACCTCGTCGAGAAATTCGAGGAGATTCTGGAACGCGGCCTCCGATTCGCCAGGGAAGCCGACCAGCACAGTCGTGCGGACCGTGAGGCTCGGGATCGCCTCGCGGAAGGCACGCACGATATCTCGCATCCGCCTCGCGGTCACGGCGCGTCGCATGGCCTTCAGCACCCCGTCGTCGCCGTGCTGCACGGGCAGGTCCAGGTATGGGACGACGCGCGCGCGCGCCCATCGCTCGATGAGCCGGTCGTTGACGTGCGCGGGATGCAGGTACATCGGGCGGATCCAGGGCATCCGCGTGTCGCCGAGCGCCAGCAGGAGCTCGGCGATGTCCCCGTTGCCCGGCAGATCGCGGCCGTAGGCAAGCGTGTCCTGCGAGACCAGGATCGCTTCCTGCACGCCGCGCGCCGCCAGGCCTTCGACCTCCTTCACGACGTCGGCGAGCGGCCGGCTCCGGTGACGGCCGCGGAACTGGGGAATCGCGCAGAAGGTGCAGCCCATGTCGCACCCCTCCGCGATCTTCACATAGGTGTAGGGGACGCGGCCCGTCAGGAGACGCGGTGTCGTCGCGTCGTAGAGATAGCCCGGCGGGGCCGAGGTCGCCCAGTCGTGACGGCCCGCCGCCTGACGGACCAGCTCGACGATCCGGGAGAGGTTTGCGGTGCCGAGGATCCCGTCGATCTCTGGCATCTCCGTGAGAATGTCCCCGCCGTAGCGCTGGGTGAGGCAACCGGTGACGATGAGCGCCCGGCACGAGCCGCGCTCCTTCAGCTTCGCGAGCTCGAGGATCGTGTCGACCGATTCCTCGCGCGCGCGGTCGATGAAGGCGCACGTGTTGACGATGAGGCACTCCGCGTCCTCGGGCTGCTCCACGAGCGGAAATCCGGCCTCGGTCAGCATGCCGAGCATCAGCTCGGAGTCGACCTGGTTCTTCGGGCAGCCGAGGGTCGTCAGGTGAACCTTCATTTTCTGGAAGCCCAGTATACCCTGCCGGCCCGGGACTCTAGACGCTGCGGTAGTTCGTGAACTGGAGCGCGATGCCGAGATCCTTGTCCCGCAGCATCGCGATGATCTTTTGAAGATCGTCGCGGTTCTTTCCGGCCACGCGGACCTGGTCCTCCTGGATGGACGCTTGCACCCTGATCTTCGAGTCCTTGATGAGGCGGACGATCTCCTTGGCGCGCTCGATCGGGATCCCCTGCTGGAGCGCGATCTTCTGCCGGAGCACGCCGCCGGCGGCCTGTTCGACCTCACCGTAGGTGAGCGCCTTCAGCGGCACGCCGCGCTTGTGCAGGCGCGACTGGAGAATGTCGACCACCGCCTTGAGCTTCATGTCGTCGGGCGCCGTGAGAGTGATGTCGGTCTTCTCGAGCGTCACGTCGCACTTCGCGCCCTTCAGATCATAGCGCGTGGCAATTTCCCGTCGCGCCTGGTCGAGCGCGTTCGTCACCTCCTGCATCTCGAGCTTGCACGCGATGTCGAACGAGTTCTCAGCGGCCATCGCCCTCCCCCTACTTGAGCGGCACGATCACGACACCTTTCGGCGCGACGAAGGTGAAGGTTCGGTCCGGCAGCCCGCTGTTCACCGCCATTTTCGTGAAACGCATCGTCACCGTGTTCTCGAACTGATCGTGCACCACGGCCCGCTTGATCTCCCAGTTCTTCCCCTCGACCGACAGGATCAGGCGCGTCAGCGTCGGGAGCGGCTGCTTCGGAGTGAGGTCGAGGACCCAGTTCCCCTCGGCGTCCTTGGGCTGGGCTGGGTTCAGGAAGCGCACCTGGAACTCGGTGCGCAGACGACCGAGCCCGGCAAGGAAGCTCCCGGCCGGCCCGGCCAGGGCCTCCGGCGCCTGCGCCACATTTGCCTGGTTCAGCGTCGGTGTGTAAACCCAGAGCTTCTTGCCGTCAGAGACGATCTCCTGGGGGGTGGGCTCCGTGAACTCCCAGCGGAGCTTGCCTCCCTTCTTCAAGTAGACCGTGCCCCGAGCCGGAATCGTCTGGTTGAGGCTCTTGTTGAACGCGGTCTGAGTGAAGTCGGCGCGGAGGTCGATCATGCGACCGTAGGCCGCTTCGATGTCACGAACGACGTCGTCCAGTGTCTGGGCCGAGACCGGCCCGGCCGCGACCAGCACCGCCAGCGTCAGCACGGCGACAGTTTTGACCATGACTCACTCTACACTAGAGTTCCGTCGTGTCCGCGAGCACCCCGACGATCCTGGCGCTCGACTTCGACGGTGTCCTCTGCGACGGCATGTCCGAGTACTTCTGGACGGCGTGGCGCGCGTGGCGCCGGCTCCGACCGTCCATCGCGCCGGATCCGCCCCACGGGCTCTTCGACCGCTTCGCGCGGGTGCGGCCCGTCGTCGAACGGGGCTGGGAGATGCCCCTGGTGATCATGGCGCTGCTCTCGGGCGCCTGCGAGGCGGAGATCCTCGAGCGCTGGCGCCCGGAGGCGCTCCTGGGTGAGCTGGGGCACGCGCACGACGAGGTTGCCGCCGTGCTCGACGGCGTCCGCGACGAGTGGATCGCCGCGGATGAGGGCGACTGGCTCGACCAGCACCGCTTCTACCCCGGGGCGATCCAGCGGCTCCGGCGGCTGACCGGAGGCCCGACGCGAGTCGTCATCGTGACGACCAAGGAGGGTCGCTTCGCGCGGAAGCTCCTGGTCCGGCAGGGGCTCGACCTCGGCGTCGAGGACATCTACGGCAAGGAGGCGGGGCGGCCCAAGCCCGTGATCGTGCGGGAGCTGGTCGAGCCCCGCTCACCGGCGCGCAGCCTCTGGTTCGTGGAGGACCGACTGAAGACCCTCGAGGCCATGAAGAGCACGCCGGGTCTCGACGACGTCAGGCTCTTTCTTGCCGGCTGGGGTTACAACACGCCCCGTGACCGCGAGGCGGCACGCGGCGACAGTCGGGTCATGCTGCTCTCTCTCGAGCGGTTCACCGGTGACTTCCCGGCGTGGGTGCAGACATAATCCCGGCCCCGGACGCCATCTCCGACACGATCAACCGGTAGTCGGGCCGCGGCTTGAAGCTGACCCGCCGGCTCACGCCGTACACGATCACTTCCTGGAACAGCTCGAGCCACGGCTTCTCGTCGTGGATGATCTGCGTCGCCTCGGTGTAGAGGGCGCGCCGCTTCGCCGGGTCGAGCGCGTAGCGCGCCTGCTCCATCAGCTCGTGGAAGCGCTGGCCCGGCTGGCTGCCGATCCAGTATTTGCCGTTGAAGCCGTTCGGGTGCCACAGGCGCCAGAGGCTTCCGTCGGCGTCGAGGAGCGTCGACTGCGGGTTGCCCAGGAGCAGGCCATTCGGTGGGACGGCGCGCTCGTTGAGCATGCGCTGGCGCGCACCCATCTCCATCATCTCGATCTTCGCGCGGATGCCGACCTTCGCCCACATGTCGGCGATCGTCTCGAGCAGGAACTTGTCATTGACCATGGTGCCGCTGCCCGCGTAGAGCGTCACGTCGATGCCGCTCGGGCGTCCCGCCTCGGCCAGGAGCTGCTTCGCCTTCGCCGGGTCGAAGGGATACGGCTTGAGCGCGGGATTGTAGCCGAAGTCGGTATCCGCGACGCCGCCGCTGAAGGGCTTACCTTGCCCCGCGTAGAGGTTCCGGATGATCGAGCCCACGTCGAGCGCATAGTGCAGCGCCTGGCGCGCGCGCTTGTCGGCGAGCGGAGGCTGGGTCCCGTTGATCGAGAGGGTGACGATGCGGCTCGACGGAGTGCTGAGGATCTGGGTCGTGCGGCCGTCGGCGATACCCTTGATGCGATCGGGCGGGACGTTGGTGATGATGTCCGCCTCGCCCTTCTCGAGCGCCACGATTCGCGGGAAGTCTTCGGGAATCGGCTTCCAGACGACGCGCTCGATCCCCGGCGCTCGGCCGTCCCAGCCCCACCAGTCCCGGTTGGCCTCCATCACGAGCCGCTCGTCCTTCACCCACTCGACGAACCGGTAGGCCCCGGTGCCCACGGGCCGGCGTGCCAATTCCTTCACACCATCGTCGGTCGTCAGCCGCGCCGGGAGGATCTGGGCGCCCATCTGAGCCATTCGCACGAGGAGGAGTGGATCGGGCTTCTTCGTGACGATGCGGATCGTCGTCGGGTTGACCGCCTGGACCGACTCGATCGTCGCAAACCCGGGCTGGACGACCGTCTTGCCCGGCTGGAGGTTGCGCTCGAGCGTCGCCTTCACGTCCTCGGCGGAGAAGGGCGAGCCGTCGTGGAATCGGACGCCCTGGCGGAGCGTGAACTCCCACGTCGTCTCGTTGACGCTCTTCCACGCGGTCGCCAGGCCCGGCCCGAGCCGCAGCGCCGTGTCCCAGCGGGTGAGCGTGTCGTAGAGGTTGTAGAAATAGTTCACCGTCAGAACCTGCGTGCTCCGGCCCGGATCCATCGTCGTCGCCTCGGCAGGCTGAGAGATGGTGATCTGGATCGGTTGCGCGTGAGCGGTCGACGCCAGCGCGGCGAGCAGCAGGACCAGGACGTTGGCGGCCAGCTTCATCGGTCTTCCTATCTTTTTAGCTGCGCCTCGGCCGGCGGGGCCCCAGCCCCGCGACGGCCTGCGGTGCATACCGCTTGTAGCTGCGCGTCGGCCGGCGGGGCCCCACCGCGCGACGGCCTGCGGCGCACACCGCCCCGCGCGAGTATCGCGTGAGGACATGATAGGGTATCCGCCATGTCGATCGCGGGCGGCGGCTCCGCGGGTCAAAAGACGGTCGTCGTGCTGGGCACCGCGACGCCGGGCGGCGGCTTTCCCGTGTACGGCGCGGCCTTCGCCGACACCGTGCACGAGACCGAGCCCACGCTCGTGATCGAGCAGCGGAACACCAAGGGGAGCACCGAGAACGTTCCGCTCCTCGAGGCCGGACAGCTCGACATCGCGCTCGTCCAGGGCGAGGTCGCTCACGAGGCGTTCAACGGGATCGGCCGGTCACCGGCTGATCTGAAGATCGTCGCGGCGATGTACTCGACGCCGGGGATGTTCGTCGTGCGCGCCGACAGCCCTCACCGGAGAGTCCACGATCTGCGCGGCAAGCCTGTCGCCTTCGGCGCTCGCGGCTCGGGGTTGGTCATCCTCGCCAAGTACGTGCTCGACGGGCTCGGCCTCGACCAGGAGCGCGACTTCCAGGCCGTGTACGTCCCCGCCGGCGCCTATCCGGGTCTCGAAGCACCGCTCGCCTCGGTCGGCTCGTGGAGCTTCGTCCTTGCGCGGCCGGATCTCCCCGACGGCGTGGTCCATCGGCTGGCGCGCGCGCTCCACCGGGGTGAGGCCGCGCTCGCGGGACGCCTGCCACAGGCGCGCGAGACCACCGCCGCCAACACGCTGGCCGCGGCGCCGCGCACTGACCGTATCCATCCAGGTGTGCTGCGCTACCTCCGCGAGGTCGGCGTCGCGCGCTGACGCGACCGTCGGCGGCCCTTGTCGCACGGTCCGGCCCGCATCGGCTCAGCGTCGGGATTCGCGCCTCCGCTCACGCCTTATGGACCCCCGCGTGCAGGGTCGGATCGCCGTCGTTCCAGAGCACCTGCTGGGTGATCGCCGAGATACGCCACCCGTCCTCCGTCTTGATGAGCTCGAAGAACAGGCAATGCGTGTCGAATGCGCCGACGCGCTCGACGAAGCGCTCGCGCTACACGATCTCCGGTTCGTCCGCAGCGACTCCTCACCCGTTGTAGTTCGCGACGACCCTGGAGACTTTGCCGGTCGGGCCGAATTCCATGTATTCGCCGGTTCGCGATCCCCTCTGATTCACGTAATAGAGAACGACGCTGTTGAGTCCCCACATGACATCCAGAAGCTCGAACTTGAGATTCGGGTACACGTCCAGCCCTCGCTGGAAATAGGATCGGAGCGCCGCCTTTCCCGATACGGTGCCGCAGGGATCGTCGAGGATTCTGGCGGCGACCGGCGCGACCAGCACCACGTCGTCCTCGTAGTGCGTCATGATCCTGTCGAGATCGTGGGCATTCCACGCCTGCACCCACGCACCGGCGAACTCTCGCGCGCGTTCGTCGTCGAGCATGCGCAGCCTCTCGTCCAGTCGTCCGCGACCCGTCCCAGCGGCGCTGCGGCCGCCGGCAGTATGAGCCCACCCCCGAGCGCGCGCAACGCGTCCACCCCGGACAGCACTCGTCGAATTTCGACGGAGGGGAACCCATCGCGGGCGGTATGGTCTAACTGGATGGAAGGGCGGATCGGCGATGACTCCCACCTGGTGGACCGGCTCCGGCAGGGCGATCCTCGGGCCTTCGAGGACCTGGTGATCGCCTACCAGCATCGCGTCTTCGGCGTGGCGCTCCGGATGCTGGGCAGCCAGGCGGAGGCCGAGGACCTCGCCCAGGAGGTATTCGTCCGGGTCCACGGCGCCGTCGCCGGGTTTCGGGGCGACGCGAAGCTCTCGACGTGGCTCTACACGATCGCCTCGCGGTTGTGCTTGAACCGCCTGGCGTCGAGCGACCGACGGATGATTCGCGAAGGTGAAGAGACGCTGACGCGCCTGGCGTCCAGCCATGCCAGCCCCGCCGCCGAGCTAGAGCGAAGCGAGCTGGAGGCGGCGCTGCACCGCGCGATCGCCGAGCTTCCCGAGGAGCGCCGGATCGTGGTCGTGCTCCGCGACCTCGAGGGCCTCTCGTACGAGGAGATCGCGGCGGTGCTCGAGCTGGAGCTCGGCACGGTGAGATCGCGATTGCACCGGGCACGGATGGACCTGAGGGAGAAGCTCGAACGGTTCCTGCCATGACCTGCCACGACGCGCGCGAGCTGTTTTCGGTGCTGGTCGACGAGGTGCTCGGCGCCGACGAGCGCGGCGCCCTCGACGCCCATCTGGAGACGTGCGCCGACTGCCGCCGCGAGCTCCAGCGGTTCAGGGACACGGTCGGGCTACTGCGCGCGGTTGAGCCGGCGCGGGCGCCGGCGGGCTTCGTCGACCGGGTGCTCGAGGCGGCGCGACCGACGCCCTGGCCGCGGCGCTGGCTGCGGGCGCTGTTCCTCCCCTGGCCCCTGAAGCTGCCGATCGAGGCCGCAGCCATCGTGCTCGTCACCGTCGGTGTCGTCTATGTCTTTCGGGCCACGCCCGAGCTCCAGCGGGCGGCTCGTCTCGAATCCACGAAGCCGGCGGTGACGGAGGCGCCTCGCGCCGCCATATCGGAGCCCTCGTCGCCGGCGACGCCCCCGGACCGGGCGCGGGAGCGCCAGTACATGGAGAAGAAGATCGCGGCGACTCCACCGGCCGCTCGGAACGAAGCCGAGCAGCGCGCCGCTGGCCTCAAGGACGCCTCCCGGGATGTCGACAAACGGCAGGACATCGACAAACAGAAGGAAGCAAGCCGCCCGACGCCCCGGACAGAGTCCCAGGTCGCCGGCAAGAAGGTCGAAGCGCCGCCGGCGCGAGCGGAGCGCGAGGCTGGAGCGGCCAAGGAGAGCGCGCGGCTTCCGGCCGCACCGGCGCCCGAATCGCGCGCCGATGCGCTCCAGGCCCAGCGACCCGCGACGGGGTCGACCGCCGCGAAGTCCCTTGCGCCACCCGACGTCTCCGGCGGGCTGGCCGTGAGCGACCGCGACGCGGCGCTGCGCGGCCTCGCCCAGCTGCTCGCGCGGCTCGGCGGCGTCGAGAACCGGCGCGTCGACGGACACGAGGGGCCGATCATCGAGCTCACGATCCCCCGCGAGGCGTACGCGGAGTTCGCCGGCGAGCTCGCGCGTCTGGGCCGCTGGCAGCCCACGATAGAGCCCGCCGCGCTCCCCGCCCAGATCCGGGTCGTCCTGCGAATCACCCGCTAGAGTCCCGCGCGCGACGGGCCCGGGGAACTTCCCCTGACCCGCCCGGTCTAACTCTGTAAGCAGCCAAATCCGGAAGACCGGGAGGAACCACGCGATGAAGCAGCGGCTGATCGCCTCGACTCTGATCCTCATGCTCGCCGTCGCGCCGTTTGCGGAGGCGGCGCCTGTGAGCGTCACGCGCGACGACCAGCGCGAGGTCATGGTGACGATCTACAACGGTAACCTC
>QHSV01000424.1 GCA_003221655.1 Candidatus Rokuibacteriota bacterium | reverse complement strand
CACAACCGAATTACGAGTCCTTTCTTCGTGGTAACCAAATCTCGCCGTGGGCGGCGCTGGAGTTCCCGGCGCATGCTGCAACCGCTCACGTTGCGATCGAAGCGAAAGCAGTGGGGCAAACGACAACCTTCGCTACGGCGTGCGCCGCCGGCTTGGATGCTGTTGGATGGGCGGCGGATCAGATTAGGGAGGGGCGTGCAACTGCTGTCATCGCCGGAGCGACCGAGACCCCCCTCTCAGAGTTCATGATAAAGGTATTCCACTCCGCCGGTGTGCTTTCCAAGTGGCCAGGACCGCCAGAAGAAGCGAGTCGACCGTTCGACATGTGGCGGTCTGGACTTGTTCTTGCTGAAGGTGCCGCGATGCTAACGCTCGAATCCGAGGAGCACGCACGTGCGCGGAACGCTTCCGTCTACGCCAGAATACTGGGCGTGGCGAGCGCCAATGAGGGGGCGCACTTGCGCAAAGTCGATGAAACAGGTGAATCAGTCGCTAACGCAATAGAGAACGCTTTGCGAGTTGCCGACCTAGCGCCCAACGACATCGATTTCATCTGCGCTCATGGGAATTCGATGCAGGACTACGACGCGGCCGAAACGGCAGGAATCAAACGGGTGTTCGGAAGTCACGCCTGGAATGTGCCTATCTCCTCCACCAAAGCGATGTGTGGCCAGGCTCTCGCAGCAAGCAGTGCAATGCAAGTAGTTGTCGCCTGTCTTGCCCTGAAGAATCAAGTTGTCCCACCGACGATCAACTATGAGACGCGGGATCCGCGGTGCGATCTCGACTATGTGCCAAATGTCCTTCGCGTGGCCCGCGTACGAACCGTACTTATCCACGCCCATAGCCTGGGGGGCGCCCATCTTGCGATGATCATCGGCGCTCCAGGCTGAGGCGAGAGCGGCTGTGCCTCTCGTTCCGCTGGCCGCACTAGTTGTCCTTCTCGGCGCTCTGGCTACCTTTGTATGGCTTGCTCGACCCGCTAGCGCCGTCAATCGATGGTTTGCCGCATTCACGATATTCGTAGCAAGCTGGGTACTCGGTGTCACAGGACTGCAGAGTGGGGCCCATCTTGATGCCTGGGCACGCGTCACATTTGCCGGCGCCGCTCTGATTCCTGCATCCTTTCTCTGTTTTATGCAAGCGTATCCCACCCCGAGCAACTGGCCTTCCACGGTGATACTTCGGGGCACTTTCGCATTAGCCGGCTTGATCGCTTTCCTCACGCTCTCAACACCGCTGATGGTGTACGAGACCACGATGACACCCGCCGGGCTCACAAGACAGACGGGCCCACTTTACACGGTCTTCTCGGCGTATTTCTTAGTGACATGGGTCACGGCAATCGTTGTGTTTGTTTCCAAATGGCGCCTCTCGCGCGGCATCGCGCGAGCGCAGCTCCAGTATCTTGGAGCCGGAATTATTCTTTCCGGCGTGGGAGGAATTTCCGCCAATCTGCTCGTCCCTCTGGCTACGGGCCGCTCAACCTACAGCTGGGTTGGTCCGTACTTCAGCCTCATTCTTGTAGCGATAGTGGGCCACGCAATCATTCGTCACCGCCTCATGGACCTCCGGATATTCATCAGCCGAGGACTGGCTTATGCGCTCGCCATGGCAGTCGTGTCGGTACTCTTAATAGCAACTGCACGGATAGTCCTGCCCACCTGGGAGGCTGGGGCGCTTTTCGTGCATCCGAATCTTGTCATAGTCATAATCGTAGCTCTCGCGATGCTCTCAAACCCTGCTCAGCGATTCATCAGTCGCGTAATTGATCCATATCTCTATCGAGGCATCGAACATCCCGTGGCTCTCAGGGGAGCTACTCGCCGCCTGAGCCGCCTAATGCAGCCGGGGGAAGTCGCCTCCGAACTTCGACAGATCCTCGCTGAGGTCCTCGTGCCCGAATCGTTCACAATGCTCGTCAAATCGTTTGAGAGTGACTCGTTCGAACAACTCTCGACAGAGCGCCCTCCAGAAGTTGATCCCCGCGTTTTGGCTGCCCTACACGCGGGCACATCCGATACCGCACTAATCGTTGTGAACCCGGCCGTGGAAACAGGGGCCACGAAGCGGATACATGAGGTCATGCGAACCGCCGGTTTCGAGATTGTTGTGACTCTCGGTCGGCGTGGCCAATTGCTAGGCGTTGTACTCCTTGGTCCTCGGCGTAGCGGAGACGCATACTTTAAGGACGACCTCGTGTTTATCGAATCACTCGCCGATCTCGCTTCAATCGCGTTGGAAAATGCCCTCCTATATCGACAACGCATTCAGATGCTCGAATACTCCGATCGACTTCTGGAGTCTCTCGACTCTGCAGTGGTAGCCATCGATATCACAGGCAAGATTACCAGCTTCAATCCCGCGGCAACGAAACTGCTCGGTATAAGCGATGAGTATCGTGGCGCTCTTATGCACGTATTGCCGTCCGAAGTTGGCTGGGCACTAGTCCTGGCGGTCAGCGGAGGCTGGCACCCGCGGGAAGTCGAAGTCACAATCGACCACGCGGTTCGAGGAATCCTCTATGTGATTCTATCGACAGCCGTCCTGCATGACGACGAGAAACGCATATCCGGAGCCTTAGTTGTCGTGACGGATCTCTCCGCTGTCAAGGCGCTTGAAAGAAACCAGCGCAGAGTGGAGCATCTCGCGATCATGGCCCGCTTCTACGCAGGTATCGCCCACGAGATTCGCAACCCTCTAGCTGCAATCTCCAACTTTATTGCGATGCTACCTGACCGCTTCGATGATCCTGAGTATCGGGACACAGCCATTCGGATCCTCCCAATGGAAGTTTCGCGAATTGTGCGCCTCGCCGATCGTCTACGTCTAATGGCGCCAAGCGAGGGGGGAAAGTTGAGCGTTGTGTCTATATCACCGTTGCTTCACGACATCGTCGCAATCCACTCACCAACCGCGCAGGAGCAGCAAGTGAAGATCGAATTGCGCTGCCCAGACGACCTACCGAGGATTCAAGGCGATCCCGGTCAGATCGTCCAGCTGTTTGTGAATCTTCTCAGAAACGCCGTTGAAGCGATGCCAGATGGGGGCACTGTCACAATCGAAGCTGATCACTCGCCGGGTCGAGTCGGTCCTGACTCCATTGTCATTCGTGTCCTCGACGAGGGGACCGGTATTGATCCGACCGTACGAGCTAAGATATTCGATCCTTTCTTCACAACCAAGCGATCCGGAACCGGCCTGGGGCTGTCGATCTGTCGAGAAATCGCCGACTTTCATCGTGCAAGGTTAGCGCTCTTCCCTCGCTCGGTTCTCGACGGCGGAACGATCGCTGAGGTTGAATTCCCCAGCCTGCCCCCAGAATCGCCGGCCGCATGATTCAACTTTCACTCTACCTTGTTGCCTGTCTGGTCCTCGGACTCGGCGTCCTCGTGTGGCACGCGCGTCCTGAGAGCCCGACGAATCGATCATTCGGAGCGTTCGGTCTCCTTGGCGCGATTTGGGTATTCGGGGTCGCCTTCTTTCACTCCGGAACTGATCTTAGCTTCTGGGCACCGCTAGCATTCGCGGCAACCGGCGTCCTTCCCGCAACTTTTCTCACTTTCGTTCATCACTACCCGACACCGGCCAAATGGCCGGCTAAATGGATCCTGCGCCTTAACTTCTCGATCGGTCTGATGTTCGCTACCCTCTCGCTGACGACGCGACTCATTGTGCGCGATGCGACGCTGACGCCCTCGGGACCCACCCGCGAGACTGGGCCTCTCTACCCGCTCTTCGCAGCGTATTTTCTCGTTGCCTGGTTCACGGCTCTCGCCGTGTTCATCTCGAAGTGGACGCGCGCACGAGGTTTGGCGCGTGCCCAACTCCAATACCTCGCTCTGGGGTTCGTGGTTGGCGGCTGCGGCGCGATTATTAGTAACCTCGTTCTTCCCCTCTTCACAGGTAACGCCGCCTACACTTGGATTGGACCGCACTTTGCTCTGGTCCTTGTCGCCATGGTCGCTCACGCCATCATCCGTCATCGGCTGATGGACGTTCGCCTCGTCATCCATCGCGGTCTGACGTTCGCGCTGGCACTCGTGGTCTCACTCATCCCGGTGGGCGGCCTGCTGGCGCTCGCCTGGCCGAAGCTTTCAGATCACCTCGCGCCGGATGACCTCGTGGCCCTCATTCTGGCGGTCGTCGTCGTCAGTCTGCTCATCCCGCTGACGCGCGACGCTGCGGGGCGCCTCCTCGACCGCTATGTGTACCGCACTCATGTGAACTATCAGCGCACTCTACGCGAAGCGAGCGAGGCACTGACGCGTGTCCTCGACCTCAAAATGCTGCTGCCGTTCCTGAACCACACCGTGGTGACCTCGACGAACTCCGAGGGCGCCGCGGTCTACCTCGAGGCAGGCACGCTCGAGCCCGGATCCGGAGTCCGCCGCGCAATCGCCGAACGACGCCACGCTCAGAGCCACTTCGACACGCCGGACGAGGCACCCATAGAGGTCATCACAGCCCTTACGGAGACCCAGGATCTCCTGCTCACCGACGAGATCGCAGGTGAGCAGCTGAGCGGCGACCGCGAACGCCTCTACAGTGTGCTGGAGCGCCTCAACTGGGCGCTCGTCCTGCCGCTCGCATCCGCGAACAAGGTCATCGGCGCCATCGTGGTCGGACCCAAGCTCTCCGGTGATCCGTTCTACCCTCAGGATCTTGATCTTCTGATGACGCTTGCCAACCAAGCCGGTGTCGCAGTCAAGAACGCCCAGCTCTACGCGCAAGTGGTACTGGCCAACGAGCATCTCAACAACATCGTCTCGACGATCGAGAGCGGGGTCGTCGCCGTCGACGCGACAGGCCAGGTCACGCTGTTCAACCGTGCGGCGGAGCAGCTCACGGGCATCCCGGCCGACCGGGCCCGGCATCACCCCGTGAGCGTGCTGCCGGCGTGTGTGGGCGCCATGTTGACCGAGACCGTCGTGGACGGCAGCGCCCGTACCCAGCCCGAAGTCGAGCTCTCCGACGGCTCGACGACCCATCCGATCATCTGTACGACCTCGCCGCTGCACGATCAGGCGGGCGCGGTGTTGGGGGCCGTCGCCGTCTTCAGCGACCTGACACCCCTCAAGGAGCTCGAGGTGGAGCGACGGCGGGCCGAGCGGCTCGCGTACTTCGAGATGCTGGCGGCGGGCATCGCCCACGAGATCAAGAATCCGCTGGTCTCGATCAAGACCTTCGCCCAGCTCCTGCCGCGTCGCCGCACAGACGAGCGATTCATCGAGAATTTTGGTCGGACCGTGACGCACGAGATCGCCCGGATGGAGCGGCTTCTCGATCGGCTTCGCACGCTCT
>QHSV01000020.1 GCA_003221655.1 Candidatus Rokuibacteriota bacterium | reverse complement strand
TGGCGTAGCGTCAGTTCAGCCGAGCGCGTAGGCTGTGAAGGATTCTCGCCGCGCGCACGTCACGCGGAGCCAGCCGCACAGCCTCCTCGAATTCGCGGAGCGCCTCCCACCAGTGCCCCTGCCGGATGTAAATCCGTCCCAGATTCATGAAGGGGAACTGCCGCGGTTCGTAGCGTTTGGCCTGCTTGGCCTTTTCGAGCCACGAGATCGACTCGTCCAGCTTGTCCTGCTGCATCAGGTAGACCCCGATGTCGTTGTACGGATTGCCGAACTCCGCATCGATCTCGATCGCGCGCAGGCATTCCCGGGTGGCCTCCTCCAAGCGGCCCTGGAAGCTCATGGCCCAACCCAAGAAAGTATGTGCCTCGGCCGTCGGATACACCTCGATGGAGTTCCGGTAGAGCTCGATCGCGCGATCCAGCTTTCCCCCGAGGTGGCAGCGGTAGGCCTCCCGCCAGAGTTTCGTCGCCTGCCTCAGCGTCTGTTGGTCTTCCATTGCTCCGACCCCTTCGTCACCAGGCACATACGCACCCTCTGGCTCTTGCGCGAGCGAGGAAAGAACGCCATAATCTTATATGTATTTTATCTAGTATATAACTTATAGTATGGTCTGCGTGTGAAGTCAAGTCTTCGTCCGCGAGGTCGCGTGGAGGTCGCGCGGTCCGGGATGTCCGAGCTTAGCTGAATGCCCCTGCTGAGCGGCCAACAGGCAGCGGCCTGACGCTGAGGATCAGCGTCTAGGTCGGGAGAGGACGGTCAAGGTGCTTGACGGAGAGCGGCGTGGATGGGTTGCGACGCCGGCGGTAAGCGTCGAGGCATTCGCTGGTGTGGCGCTCGAGGGCACGACCTACGCCGTCACGCCGGCGGCGGTGGAAGTACATGCCGGCATCATCGCCGGTGAGATCACGGGTATGCGCGTTGTGCAGCGGCTAGAGAGGAGCTCGGACCGCCTCATCTCCACGCCGAGACTGATGGGAGCGCTCAGGCTCTGGAGTAGCTCGGAGACGCACAGCGTCCGGCTGGTGGTCGCGAAGATCCAGTACCTCGACGATCAGTGGCGTCCCATGGAGCTCGAGGACTCGCGGATCGAGGAGACCTTCAGGTTCGCTACGTACGGCAGCGAATGGCTCGACCCCGGGCAGAAGGCGATCCACGCGCTCAACGTAGCGTTTCCCGCTGATGCGCTCACCGCCAGGAAGCTCACGAGACTCCGTCTCGAGATCGGCTACGTCTCCTCTCCTTACCGGGAAGAGATGTTCAGTTTCGGCGTGTCGATCGGGAACCCGCAAGACGAGAGGTAAGTCCGCATGCAAGTGACGGCGTTTTCAATTCCGGCGCGCCCCGGATGGCGCTGGCGGATCTGCGATTACGGGGGAGCGACCCTCGAAGAATCACATGATCACTTCCTGACGATCGCCGCCGCCGTGGCTCAGGGAGCGGAGCGGCTCGCGCACATGAATGCTGTCGACCGCGCGAACTCGGCGCGGAACTCGACACCCGTGCGCCGCCGGAACTGGTAACGGACGAGCGCTGGAGGTCACGGTTCTGTGGCACGACATCGGCATCTACCGCGCCAGTGGGCCGCTGCGCTTGGCCGGCCCGATGTACGAGGTGACCTCATACGAGACGAGGACCGAGTGCGAGGCCGCGCAGCAGGCGGCAATGGCGAAAGAGGCGCTCGCGCGGGTGGGGCCGACGACAGAGCGGTTGTCGGACGGGGTCAAGACCTGGGACGCGGACCGCCAGCACTACACGACCTTTCGCTACGTCTGCCGGCTCGCTGGGGCTGGCCCGGCGCCGCGCACGCAGAGACGTTGATGATGGGCTGTAGAGCGGCGGACACGCTTCATGTTTGAGCCCATCATGTATATCCTGTGCGGCAGACGGCTGGAGGCGCCTTAGGCCGACCGCCGACAGGAGGCGACAGGGTGACCGATATCCCGCGCATCAAGGGCGTGCTCTCTCCGGTCGTGACCCCGTTCAAGGCCGACCTCGCACCCGATCCCGAGCGGTTCGTACGCCAGTGCCGCTGGCTCCTGTCCCAGAACGTGGGCCTCGCCGTCTTCGGGACGAACTCCGAGGCGAACTCGATCTCGGTCGAGGAGAAGATCGACCTGCTCGACCGGCTGGTCGGAGCGGGGCTCGATTCCGCGCGGATGATGCCGGGCACCGGCTGCTGCGCCCTGCCGGACTCGGTGCGGCTAACCGCCCACGCGATGAAGCTGGGCTGCGGCGGCGTGCTGATGCTGCCGCCCTTTTACTACAAAGGCGTGAGCGACGACGGGCTCTTCCGGAGCTTCGCGGAGGTGATCGAGCGCGTGGGAGAAACGCGTCTGCGCGTGTACCTCTATCACATCCCACCGGTGGCGCAGGTGCCCATTACCCTCGGCCTCGTCGAGCGCCTGCTCGCCGCGTACCCGGCCCAGGTCGCTGGGATGAAGGACAGCGGGGGTGATTGGAGCAACACGAAGTCGTTCCTCGACGCCTTCGCGAAGGCCGGCTTCGACGTCTTCGCCGGCTCCGAGACTTTCCTGCTCCAGAACATGCGGCACGGCGGGGCCGGCTGCATCAGCGCCACTGCCAATGTCCACTCGGCGCCCATCGCGCGTCTCTACGACACCTGGCGGGCCGCCGACGCCGACGCCCAGCAGGCGCGCCTGGACGTGATTCGCGGGGTCTTCCAGAAGTTCCCGATGATCCCGGCGCTCAAGGTCGCCATCGCCCACTATGGCGCCGACCCGGGCTGGACGACCGTCCGTCCCCCGCTGGTGGCGCTCACGCCCGGCCAGGCCCACGCGTTGGTGGCAGAGCTCGATCAACAGCGATTCGCGATGCCGGGCCTGGCGGCGCGCTAGTCGAGGTCCTCCGCCATGACGCTGCGAGAGCGGATCGGCGTGGACCTCGGGGGGCGGCGACGCCTGGAGGACGGTCTCGCGTGGGCGGCGGCTCACGGCGTCCACTACGTCGACGCGTGCCTCGAGGGCGCCCCCGATCATCCCAACGCGCCCGCCACGTGGACGGCCGAGCGGGTGGCGTCCCTGCGCGCCACCTGCGTGCGGCACCGCATCCACCTCGGCCTGCACTCCGCCTCCGCCGTCAATGTCGCGGAGACCTCGCCGCTCCTGGCCGATAGCGCCGAGCAATACCTACAGACCTACATCGACCTCGCGGGACGCCTCGGCGCCGAGTGGATCGTCGTCCACGGGGGCTATCACTTCACCGGCGACTACGGGGCGCGGCGCGCAGCGAGCCTCGAGCGCCTCCAGCGCGCGGCCGCGCACGCCGAACGGTCAGGTGCCCGCCTCCTTCTGGAGAACCTCAACCGGGAGCCCGAGCACGCCGAGGTCCGCTACCTCGCCCACAACCTCGAGGAATGCCGCGAGTATTTCGGTCGCATCCAGTCGCCCAACCTCGGTTGGGCATTCACGGTCAACCATGCGCATCTGGTCCCCGAGGGCATCGACGGCTTCCTCGACGCCATGGATCTCGGCCGTTGCGGCGAGGTGCGCGTGGCCGACAGCCACGGGCGA
Source organism: Candidatus Rokuibacteriota bacterium (assembly GCA_003221655.1). Classification (GTDB taxonomy): domain Bacteria; phylum Methylomirabilota; class Methylomirabilia; order Rokubacteriales; family CSP1-6; genus AR31. The sequence goes on along the minus strand of QHSV01000020.1, from coordinate 13,000 downwards.
TACGAGGAGCACCTCCGCCCCGGTGAGGGCACGATCGACTTCAGGCGGATGTTCGCGCGTATCGAGGGCGGAGGCTACCGCGGCCACTACATGATGGCCTTCGGCACGCTCGACGACATGGCGACGGGGCGCGAGACCCTGGCGCGCGCCGCCGGAGGCTGATGGCCGGGCGCGAGTAAGGCTTGCGTGGTCTTCGACATCCGCGGCGGGAGGCCGACATGGTGACGAAACAATCGTTGTACTCGTGCACCGCGGTGGTCGGTCTCGTCGTGTCGTTGGCCGCCTGGCCGGCGACCCGGCCGGATGCCCAACAAGCGCCGCACGTCGCGGTGCAGATCGACAGCGACGACATCGGCGGGGTGGTCACCGGCAAGCATGGACCGGAAGCGGGCGTCTGGGTGATCGCGGAAACGACCGACCTGGGCACCAGATTCGCCAAGATCGTGGTCACAGACGATCAAGGGCGCTACGTGATTCCCGACCTGCCACAAGCTGCGTACAACGTGTGGGTGCGCGGCTATGGGCTTGTCGATTCGCCGAAGATCAGGAGTGTCCGCGGCCAGGTCGTGAACCTGAACGCCGTGCCGGCGCGGAATGCGGCGGCCGCGGCGGAATACTATCCCGCCATCTATTGGTTCGCCATGCTCAAGATTCCGGACAAGGGCATGTTCCCCGGCACCGGCCCCGAGGGCAATGGCATGCCGGTGGCGTTCAAGAGTCAGGAACAGTGGCTCAACGCCGTCCAGCTGAACGGCTGCGGCAACTGTCACCAGCTCGGCGACAAGGCCACGCGTGAGATTCCCGCGGCGTTGGGCGCGTCCAGGAGCTCCGTCGAGGCATGGGCGCGGCGGCTCCAGTCCGGGCCAGGCGGTGGCACCATGGTCAGGACCATCGGGACCCTGAACACGACGGACGGGGGGCACGTGCGCCGCTTGGCGGAGTGGACCGATCGCATCCACGCGGGCGAGCTGCCGGCGTCGGTGCCGCCGCGGCCGCATGGGGTGGAGCGCAACATCGTGGTGACCGTGTACGACTGGTTGTCTCCCAAGTACTACATTCACGACCTGATCGTCACCGATCGGCGGAAACCCACCGTCAACGCCTTCGGCTCGATCTATGGCGCTGCCGAGCTGAGCACGGATCACCTGCCGATCCTGGACCCGGTCAAGGTGACCAAGACCACCATGAAGGTGCCGATCCGGGATCAGGACGCCCCCAGCTCGGCGCTGGCGAACCCGGTGGTGGCCCCGTCGCCGTACTTCGGCACGGAACAAGTGTGGGATTCGCGGGTCAACGCGCACAACCCGATGATGGATCAGGACGGGCGGGTCTACTACACGGCGCAAACCCGCTCGCCCAAGAATCCACCGGCGTACTGCGCGGCAGCGTCTGGGCATCCGTCGGCGAAGGGTTACCCGCTCACGAGAACCCCGGACGGGTTCGTCCAGAACTCCCGCCAGGTCACGGTGTATGACCCGAAGAGCAAGCAGTTCACGTTCATCGACACGTGCTTTGGCACGCACCACTTGAATTTTGCCGAGGATGCCAACAACACGCTGTGGCTCAGCAACAACCTCCAAAACGAGCTCGCCATCGTCGGCTGGGTCAACACCAAGATGTTTTGGGAAACGCGCGACGCCGGGAAGTCTCAGGGCTGGACGCCACTCGTCGTCGATACCAATGGCAACGGCAAGCGCGACGCCTATGTCGAGCCCGACCAGCCGGAAGATCCCACCAAGGACAAGCGGACCGGGCTCGGCTTCTACGGCATCGCGTACAGTCCGGCTGACGGTTCGATCTGGGGGTCGAACATCGGCCACCCCGGGTACGTCCTCCGGCTACAGCCGGGACCAAATCCGCCGGAGACCGCGCTGGTGGAAGTCTACAAGGTCCCGTCGCCCGGATATGGAATGCGCGGGTTCGACGTCGACCGCCATGGCGTGGCGTGGGTGACACTGGCGAGTGGTCATATCGCCAGCTTCGACCGTCGCCGATGCAAGGGACGCCTCAATGGACCCGGGGCCGCGGAAGGCACCCTGTGCCCTGAAGGCTGGACGTTCTATCCGCTCCCGGGGCCGTCATTTGCGGGCAGAGACGGCGCCGCCGAAGGCCCCTACTACACCTGGGTGGACCAGCACGACATCCTGGGTCTGGGTCCCGACACGCCCATCGGTACTGGCAATTTTTCGGATTCGCTGTACGCGTTGACGTATGGGAAGGTGGTCCAGCTGCGCGTCCCGTATCCGATGGGCTTCTTCGCCAAAGGCGTGGACGGCCGCGTCGACGATCCGAAGGCCGGCTGGAAGGGCAGGGGACTGTGGGTGACCTCGGGCAATCGAACGCCCATGCACATCGAGGGCATCGACGCGCCCAGTCCCGGCGCGCCCGGCAAGACGCTGTCCAGCCCGCTGGTCGTGCACTTCCAGTTGCGCCCCGATCCACTCGCCCATTAGGGCGGCGGACGGGAACCGTCGCGGGGCGCGGCCCAGGCGGTCAGGTAGCCGCCGACGAAGAGAGCGATCACCGCCGCCCACTCCCAGAACACAAGCGTCAGAAAGAACGGCGTCTCGAGCTTCCCCGCTCTCAGGGCGCTCCCTCCGAGCGCTTCCACGCCGAGTCGTGTCAGGTGGGTGAGACCGGCGCCGGTGGCCGGGATCGACAACACCGCACACGCGAGGGACGCCGGCAACAGGTTCGCGCGCGTGATCCAGGCCCGAACGGCCGACAGGGCGGCGAAGGAGAGAAAGCCCAGCGTCAAGAAGATGAGCGTGATGGCGGTAAACAGTTGATGGACGAAACGGGTCCGTCCGGGATTCGGAAAGACGGTCGTCTCGACGCTGAGGAGAAACAGGCCGACAATCCCGACCCAGAGCAGGAGCGATCCCGCGACACTCACCCGGCCGCGCGTTCTGAATTGTCGAGACAGATGGCCGGGAAGCGGCACGAGCAGCACCGCGACGACCATGAGCGTTGTGCCGAGATAGAAGTACCCGGACGGGTTGGTTCGCGCCGACGCCAGCGACGAGACCCACGCGTGACGGACGTCGTACGAGGTCGGGAGGCAGGCGATGGCCAGCATCGTCCCCACGGCGAACCCCCCGTTCGTCAGTGGCCCGATCACGCGGAGCGTGAACGCCCGCGACACTCTCCCGCACACGTAGTTTCGTCCCGACGCGGCGATCGCCGCCGGGATGTCGCGCCATCGCATCAGCGCGCGTGAGTCCGGTCAGCCGGGGCGCTGATCGGAGGCACCGAGAGGAATCGGCCACTGCGCCGACCGCTGCTTCCGCACGATCCGTTCACGATCACGCGAAGGTTAGCACAGACGTCGCGGACGGCACGAGAGCTCGAGAGGCATCGGGCGTGGACGCCGGGGGCGACGCGGGCTAGACTGGTGCGGCGCGACCACAGCGCTCGGCCCCGCCGGGCACGTGGCGCGGCGTCGACGGAGGAACGCCCGCGATGACGACGACCGCCCCTGAGACGAACGCAGTGTTCGCGGCGGAGCACGACGTCCCGATCCCGTACATGCAGCGGACGCGCGACTACTATCTCGCGCTCGGCTACAGCCCGTACCGCTGGGCCCACTTCGTCGAGGTTCCATTCACGCCGCTCAGGACGCCGCTCAGCCGGGCACGGGTGGTGCTGATCACGACCGCGGCGCCGTTCCGGCCGGAGCTCGGCGATCAGGGGCCCGGCGCAGCCTACAACGCCGCCGCCAAGTTCTACCAGGTGTACTCCGCCTCCACCGAGAGCGTGCCCGACCTGAGAATCTCGCACGTCGGCTACGACCGCCTGCACACGTCGGCCGCGGACATCAACAGCTACGTACCGCTGGCGCGTATGAAGGACGCGGCGGCGGCGGGGCGGATCGGGGCGCTTGGCCCGCGCCTGCACGGTGCGCCGACGAACCGCAGCCACCGGGTGACGACCGAGACCGACTGCCCGGAGCTCCTGCGCCGCTGCCGCGAGGACGGAGTCGACGCCGCCGTGCTCGTGCCCAGCTGACCCGTGTGTCACCAGACCGTGAGTCTGGCCGCCCGGCACCTCGAAGCGCACGGGATCTCGACCGTGATCATGGGCTGCGCAAAGGACATCGTCGAGTATTGTGGAGTCCCGCGCTTCCTCTTCAGCGATTTCCCGCTCGGGAACTCGGCGGGCCGGCCGTTCGACGTCGAGTCCCAGGCGCAGACGCTCGCGCTCGCCCTGCGGGTCCTCGAGAGCGCGCCGGCCGCCCGGACCACGCTACAATCGCCGCTCCGCTGGAACGCCGACGGGTCCTGGAAGCTCGACTACCTCGACCTCACGAAACTCTCCCCGGAACGGATCGCCGAGCGTCGGAAGGAGTTCGACGAGGTGAAAACCGTCGCACGGGCCAAGCGCCAGGCGTCATGAGCAAGCCGTTCGCGGGCGTCCGCATTCTCGACTTCACCCGCTATCTCGCGGGGCCGTACGGAAGCTACCAGCTCGCGCTTCTCGGCGCCGACGTGGTGAAGATCGAGTCGCGCGAGGGCGACGACACGCGCGGGCACCTCGCCGACAGGGTGTGGGCGGAGCGGAAGATGGCGCCGTCCTTCCTGGCGGTGAACGGCAACAAGCGCAGCATCACGCTCGACCTCCGGCGACCGGAGGCGGTGGAGATCGTCAAGCGGCTGGTGATCGGCGCCGACGTGGTGTGGGAAAATTTCCGCGGGGGCGTCATGGACCGGCTCGGACTCGGCTACGAAGCGCTCTCGGCCGTCAATCCACGGCTCATCTACTGTGCGGTCTCGGGCTTCGGCCAGACCGGGCCCGAGCGGACGACGGCCGCCTTCGACGGCAAGCTGCAGGCGATGTCGGGGATCATGTCGATCACCGGCGAGCCCGCCAGTGGCCCGACACGCGCGGGGTTCGCGATATGCGACACGATCGGCGGTGTGACGGCGGCGCTGGCCGTCGCCAGCGCGCTCTACCAGCGGACGCACACCGGGCGGGGGCAGCTCGTGGATGTCGCAATGCTGGACGCGGCGCTCGCCTTCATCCCCGGGCCGGTCTCCGAGTACACCGTGGCGGGCATCGAGCAGCGTCAAATCGGCAACGGCTCGGTGAGCCGCAAGGCGACCGCGAGCCGGTTCCGGGCGCGCGACGGCTACATCGTCCTGGCGGTGCTCACCGAGAAGCAGTTCGCGAGCCTCATGCGCACGCTCGGGTGCGCCGACGCGCTCGCCGATCCGCGGTTCAAGGACTGGCCCGCCCGCACCGCGAACGAGCCGGCGCTGCGCGAGATCATCGAGACCGCGCTGGCGACCGACAATCCCAAGAGCTGGGAGACGCGGCTGACGGCCGCCGACGTGCCGTGCGGCTCCATCTGGACGATCGACGAGATCGTCCGCCACCCGCAGCTCGAGCACCGCGACGTGCTCCAGACGATCGATTCGCGTTACGGGCCGATGCGGCTCGTCGGCGCCGGGTTTCGGCTCGCGCACGGCAGCCCAGGGCTCGACCGTGAGCCACCGACCCTCGGCGAGCACACCGACGAGATCCTGCATGAGGCCGGGTACGCGTCGGAAGAGATCGAGCGGCTGCGGCGCGACGCAGTGATCTGACGACGGAGGCCGTCAGCTCACGCGGCGGTCGCGGCCGACCCAGTAGGGCTCGCGCAGCTTGAACTTCTGGAGCTTGCCCGTGGCCGTCCGCGAGAGCGCGTCCCGGAACTCCACCGAGGTCGGGCACTTGAAGTGCGCCAGGCGGCTCCGGCAGAAATCGATCAGCGCGCGCTCGGCTACTGCGTGACCCGGGCGGAGGACGACCAGGGCCTTGATCGTTTCGCCCCACCGCTCGTCGGGGACCCCGATCACCGCCGTCTCCAGCACGGCCGGATGCTGGAAGAGGCAGTCTTCCACCTCGATGGACGAGACGTTCTCGCCCCCGGTGATGATGACGTCCTTCTTCCGATCCTCGATGACGATGAAGGCTTCGTCCGCGCGGCCGCCGTCGCCGGTGTGGAACCAGCCATCGACGATGGCCTTGGCCGTCTCCTCCGGCTGGTTCCAGTAGCCTTCGTAGACGTGGTTCGAGCGGGCGAGGATCTCGCCGGTTCCGTCCACGGCGATGCGGACGCCCACCGCCGGTACGCCCGCGCGCGACAGTCGACGCGCGCGTTCTCCGCGGTCGAGCGCGTCCCACTCCGCGGGTGCCCGGTTGATCGTGAGGAGCGGTGAGGTCTCGGTGAGGCCGTAGATCTGGATGAACTCCCAGCCCAGCTCCGCCTCCACGCACTCGATGGTCTTCGAGGGCGGTGGGGCGCCGGCCACGACCACGCGCACGCGCCCGCCGCCGGGCACCGGCTCACCGCGCTGACGCCGGGCCGTCGCCGCGTCGAGCACGGCGGCGAGGACCGCGGGGGCGCAGTTGAACAGCGTCACGCCCTCCGTCTCCACGCGCTTGAGGATTTCCTCGCCGTCGATTTTCCGAATGATGACGTGGCGCGCTCCCATGGCGGTGACGCCGTAAGGCATGCCCCACCCGTTGCAATGGAACGTGGGCAGCGTGTGCAAGTACACGTCGCGGTCGGACACGCCCACGTGCCAGCCGAAGGTGACGGCGTTGAGCCAGCAGCCCCGGTGCGTGAGCTGGACGCCCTTGGGGCGCGCGGTGGTCCCGGACGTATAGTTGATGGAGACCGTGGCGTTCTCGTCGCTCACGGGCCGGCGCGGGCGGGCCTGGGCGCGCCCGAAGAGCTGGGCATCCGTCGCCGAGCCCAGGACGAAGCGGTGCTTCACGGGAATGGAACGGACGGTCTCTTCCATCTCGGGGTCGATGAGCGCGACCGTCGATCCCGAGTGCTCGATGATGTAGCGGATCTCGTCAGCGTTGAGACGGAAGTTCACCGGCACCAGGACGCGGCCGTAGACGCTCACGCCGAAGAGGCTCACCAGAAAGCGCCCGGCATTGGGCGAGACGATAGCCACGCGCTCGCCCTCGGCCACGCCGAGGTCGTCGAGGGCCGCCGCGAGGCTCCGGCACATGGCCGCGAAGCGCGCGTAGGTGATGCGCCCGAGCCCACCGCCGGGCGGATTCGGCTCGTCGACGACGGCCACGCGGCTGCCGTAGATCAGCTCGGCGCGCTCCAGGAAATCGGCCAGCGTGAGGGGGACGATCATGATGAGCGCTCCTTCAGATCGACGACTTCGTAGGCCACGATCGGACGGTGGAACCCCTTGAGTTGGAGCGGGCCGACTTCCTTGACCTTCACGAGGTCGGTCACCACCGCGTGGATCCGCTGGCTGATGAGAATCTGATCCGGCGATGCCTCGGCGCACAGGCGAGAGGCGAGGTTGGTGACGCTGCCGATGGCCGCGTAATCCTGCCGACCCTTGAAGCCGATCGCGCCGATCGTCGCGTAGCCTTTCGCGATCCCCATGCTGAAGTCGAGGTCGTAGCCCCGCCGGCGCCATTCGGCGCCGAGCACGCGGATCCTGGCTCGCATGGCCGAGGCCATGCGGACCGCGCGCTCCTCCGGATTCGCGACCGGCACCGGATCGTTGAAGAAGATCATCATGCCGTCGCCGGTGAATCGCTCGAGCGTGCCCTCGTGCTCCAGGATGAGGTGCCCCATCTCGGCGTGGTAGGCGCCCAGGACATCCGAGACCTCTTCGGGCTCGGACATCTCCGCGAAGGCGGTGAAGCCGCGCAGATCGAGGAAGACCACGCTGATCTCCCGCCGGTGCGGTCGGAGCGGGTCCGCGGCGCCGCCGGCGACGATCGCGTCCGCGAGCTGCGGTGAGAAGAAGCGCTTCAGCCGGCTCATTTGCTCCAGCTCCCGCACCTGCTCGGTCACCCGCCGCTCGAGGGTCGTGTTCCAGCGGGCGATCTCCTCGGCCTGGGCGCTGACCGTGTCGTGGAGCGCCTTGATTCTCAACATCGAGCGGACCCGCGCGGAGAGCGCGGCGTGGTCCACCGGCTTCGTGAGGTACTCGTCGGCCCCCGCCTCGAGTCCGGCGACGATGTCCTTCGCGTCCGTCATCGCGGTCACGAGGATGACCGGCGTGAAGGAGGCATCATGGATCTTCTTCAACCGCCGGCAGACCTCGATGCCGTCGACCTTCGGCATCATGACGTCGAGCAGGATCAGGTCGGGCTGCGCGTCGCGGGCGACCGCGAGCGCCTCCTCCCCGTCGCCGGCGGTGACGACGTCGTACCCGTCGGCCGCGAGGCGCATTTTCAAGATGCGGACGTTGGCGGGGTTGTCGTCGGCGACCAGGACGCGCGGCGGAGTCCTCACCTGAGGCCTAGCGGGCGACCGTGATCTTCTTCGCGCTCTCCCAGCCGGCCGAATGCGTGGGCTCGGCGACCGCCCGCAAGGTGCCGCCCTCGTCGAGCGCGATGGTGAAGACGGCCTTGGGGTAAGAGAATACGGGATGCAGATACACGCGCGCGATCTCGGCGCTGTCCTTGTAGAGCGCGATGTAGCGGACGAAGTGCTCGGCCAGCGACGGGTGGATCGAGCCGGCGCCCACGGTGACCGTGACCTCGAACCACTGCCCCCGCTTCACCGAGTCCGGCGCCTCGATCTTGGGTGTGTGCTTCTCGTCGTACGACCGGCGAACCTCACGGTATTCCGGCGTGAACTGCTCGGCCTGGCTCTGCGCGCTCACCCGCGCGGTGCCCGGGACCAGGACGAGGGCGGCCACGGCGACGAGAGCCGACATCTTTCCGTATTGCATGGATCCTCTCCTCTCGCACAGCCTCGAGGGTCAGTTCTCGGGGAGAAACTTGTGGATCAGCGTCAGCAGGTCGCGCGGGCTGTACGGCTTGGCCAGGTAGGCCGAGGCGCCGGCGTCCATCGCGCGCCGGTCGTCACCGCTCAGGGCGAACGAGGTCACGACCACCAGCGGGATGTGTGCGGTGCGCGGATCCGCGCGCAGCAGGCGGGTCGCGTCGAGCCCGGACAGCTTGGGCAGCTGGACGTCCATCAGGATGAGATCGGGCAGCTCGCGCTGCGCCACCGCGACCCCCTCCTCGCCGTCCGCGGCCTCCAGCAGCCTGTACGGAGTCCGGCTCAAGAGCTGCCTCACGATCTTCCGATTGTACTCGTTGTCCTCGATGTGGAGGACCGTCCGATCTCTCATGCACGCCCTCCGTCCGTGCGCAGGGGCACCGTGAAGAAGAACCGCGAACCCTTGCCGAGCTCGCTTTCGACCCCGATGCGCCCGCCGTGCAGCTCGACCAGTCGCTTCGTGATGCTGAGCCCGAGCCCGGTGCCGCCGTATTCCCGGGTGACCGTGGTGTCGACCTGACGAAACTCGGCGAAGATGTTCTCGACCTCGTCCTTGGGAATGCCGATGCCGGTGTCGCTGACGCGATACACGAGCCACTCGCCGTCGAGACGCACCTCGATGTCGACCCGGCCCTGGCGCGTGAACTTCAGCGCGTTGCCGGCGAGGTTCAGGAGGCATTGCGTGATGCGCCGGCCGTCCCCCCAGGCCGGCGGGATGTCGGGCGACACCCCCGCGGTGAACGCGAGCCCCTTCTCGAGGGCCAGCGATTTCAGGGACGCGTGGACGACTTCGACGATCTCCTGCACCGAATACTCGCCGACGCCGAGCTCCAGTCGTCCCGCTTCGATCTTGGACAGGTCGAGCACGTCGTTGATGAGGCGGAGCAGGTGTCGGCCGTTCGTCTGGATGTCGACGAGCGGCTCGCGCAGGGTGGGTGGCACCTCGCCGTAGAGCTCGTCGAGCATGATCTCGGTGAAGCCGAGGATCGCGTTGAGCGGTGTGCGCAGCTCGTGGCTCATGTTCGCCAGGAATTCCGACTTGGCCCGACTGGCGAGCGCCAGGCGGTCGTTCAGGCTGCGGAGCGTCTCCGCCGCCACCCGCTGCTCGTCATCGAGCCGGCGGAGCTCGCGGCTCATCCAGTTCATGTGCTCGGCGAGCGCGCCGAACTCGTCGCGGTTCGGCACCACGATCGTGCCCCCGAACCGCCCCTCGGCGACCTCGCTCAGAAAGCCGTGCGCCTCGCGCACGGGCAGGATGAACGACCACGAGATCACGAACCCGCCCAGCAGCGCCAGGACGATGGAGGCGACCGCGAAGCCCGCCATCACCCGCAGAGAGTAATGGCTGGCCGCCGCGATGCTGACCCGGAGGCTCGCCATCCGGGTCTCCTCGGCGGCGACGAGCGAGCCGACCAGCGTCTCGATCTTCGCGTAGAGCGGCTCCTGGCGTGTCCGCAGCGCCGTCATCGCGTCCGCGAGTCGCCCGTCGCGGACGGCGTTGGCGATGTCGGCGACGGTCGCCATCGCGTCGTCCTGCGACCCGCGAATGGCCTGGATGAGCGCGCGCTCCTCGGTCGGCGCCGCCTTCTCGAGGCGGGCGAGCGTATCGTTGAACCGGTTGTTCTCGCGCAGGATCCGAGCCACGATGTCGTCATCCTTGGACAGGAGCGCCATGGCGGTGAAGTGCATCTGCATCGCGAGCGCGTGCTCGATCTGCCGCGACCAGCCGACGCGCTCGTGGGCCTCGTCGAGGAGGTTCGTCTGGCGGGCGGTCTCGGTGAGGGTCCGGAGGCTCACCGCGGTCATCGCGATGAAGAGGCGGGTGAAGAGGAGGAAGCCGGCGAGGAGCTTGACGTGGACCGACGCGCGGATCCGCGCCACCGCCCTTACGAGGGCGCCCAGCGGCGAGGCGAGCAACGCCACCACGGGCGGCGGCATTCGCTCGGTGGCCGACGCGCGGCGCATGGTGACCCCCCGCGCGGCTAGCGGGCGGGCATCTCCAGCGTGACGGCGGTCGGGTCCTGGTCGCCCACCACGAGGTCCTTCGAGATCGTGCCGAGCCGCTCCTGCCATGCCTTCACGGTGTAGCGCCCGGGCGGGAGCCCTCGCAGCGTGAACTCTCCGGCGGCGTCGGTCATCACGTAGAAGGGATGCTCCGCCACCACGACCCACCCGCGCATCCAGGAATGGAGGTCGCAGGTCACGCGAATGATCTCCGGCTGAGCGAACGTGATGGCGATGGTCCGTCCCTTAGGCTGCGTCCGGTTGAAGGGCGGGTTGGTGTTCGGGGTGCTGTGGAGGTTGTGCAGGAGGCGATCGCTGTTCAGGAAGTCGATCCGGCCGCCCGTCGGCACGATGACGACGCGGGGCGCGAACATGCACTCCTTCTGATCCATGGCGGTCGTGGACGGCAGCGCCTCGGCGGTCGTCGTCGCCGGCGGCTTGTCGAGCCAGACGACGGCGTTGCGGATGCCCCCTTGAGGCGACAGGACGAGATCCTCCGGGTTCTTCTCCTTCCCGCACACGTACTGATCGATCGTCACGGCAAGCTTCCGCAGCTCCGGCGTCGCTCCCTTCAACACGACCGTGCCCTTGATCGACCCGCCCGACGCGCCGCGGGGCGCTGCCAGGCCGGTCGCGAGCGTGACGATGGTGATGCCCAACAGGAGCGCTCTCGAACGCGTCACCGGCATCTCCTCTCCGAGGCTCAGTCTACGCCAGACGGCAGGATCTCCTTCTCGCCCAGGTACTCGCGGCGGTAGAGATCGGTGATCGAGGCCCAGCGTAGCATGCAGGCCTGCTCCGCCACCTCGAGCGCGCGGGCCTTCGCCGCGTCGCTATCGAGATACTTGGCGCAGAGCGTCGCCTGACGCTGACTGTGCCCGACGTCCGCTTCGGCGTGCTCGGTGAAGAACTCGATCTCGGGCGAGCCCGCCGGATAGCCGTAGTGCCTGGCGAAGGCCGGAAGGACCACCTCCGTGTTGAGCGCGGGTTGCTGGCCCTCCTGCGTGCTCTGCATCGCGAGCACGACGCCGATCGGCTCCTGCACCGCCGTCTGATAGTAGTGGAGCGCGCGCGCCCACCAGGCCGGCGTCAGCTTGATGGCGCGCACGTCGGCCTCGGACAGGCCCGCGGTCCTACAGAACCGGAAGATGAGCTCGCTGTGGTCGTGCGGCACGTGCCCCGCGCGCGGGATCGCCTTGAAGCCTTCCTCCTCGGAGATGTTCTCGGCGATCGCCTTGCGCACGTCCTCGTGAGCGATCGTGCGCGCGTAGAGAATGCCGAAGCTCGCGAGGCCGTGCTGCACGAACTTCCAGTGCATCGCCTTGTAGACGCCCATCGCGCGCAACGGCAGCTTGCCCTCGGCGAAGGCGCGGAAGAACGGATGGTTCTTGGTGTGCCAGCGCTCGCGGATCGCCAGGATCTCGTCGATGATCATGCCCGTCTCCTCTCTGGTGACCTTGAACATCCCATTCCTCCGTGAGCTGCCCGCACGGTCCCGGCGCGGGCACGAGAACTATACGGGCGCGGGACGCACAAAGGAAGCACGTGGTCGTGCTCTTGACTGCCCTGACCACCGTCCCTAGAATCCGATCACGTCCCTCGTTGACGATCTCCGAGATGTCCTAACCGCAGGAGGACAGGCCATGAAGGAACTCGTCTTCGCGCTAGAGTTCAGAGGCAGCGCCGCGCCAGTCGCCGGCTCGGACAAGAAACTGCAAGCCAGGACCTCAGCCTCCAGCCAGACCATCCGGAGCGTCCTGAAGCCCGACGGTATTCAGGGGAGCATCGAAACGTCGACTGGCGGAGGGTCCGCAAGCTTCGAGTCCGAGGTCGAAATCGTCGGTGAGGGGGCCTTCGTCGAGTCCGGAAGCATCCGATACGGGGACGCGGGCCGGGTCTCGTTCAGGACCGTCGGCCGGGGCACCCTCGGTGCGAGTCCGCAAGCTGGGCTCCAGCGGGGCGCCGTCCTGTGGGAGATCACCGGGGGCGAGGGGGCGCTCGCGGGCGCGCAGGGCCTCATCACGTCGAACTTCACGGTCGGCCCGCAGGGCGAAGTGGTGGACAATCACTTCGCGCGGCTCTTCGTGCCATAATCCGCGACACCTACCAACCACGTCAGGAACGAGGGACCTACCTATGGTGAGCCGGCGAGTCGTCAGATCCTACCAAGCGCGTTACAGTCTCGGCGCCAACAAGGCGACCATGTACGACCTGACGGACGCGATCGACGTCCACGCC